>NZ_WMLF01000237.1 GCF_014156695.1 Streptomyces durbertensis
TCGTGGTCTCGCAGATGTGTATACGAGACAGGGGTGTGGCTGCGGGTGGCGGCGGGCGCGGGCGGCCCGGCGGCGAGCAACGCGCCGGCCAGGACGGACGGGTCGGCGGCGGTCCGCGCGGCGCCGCCGGCCGGTGGGGTCCTGCCGGGTGCGTGGCGGGTGACGCGGTAGCCGCCGTTCGGGGTGGCGGTGACGTCGGTCCACTCGCCGCCGGGGTGTCCGCAGCGGCGTTCGCAGCCGGACCAGTGCACGGGTGGCGGCCCCTGGAGCCGGGAGTGTGCCGGTCGCCGCGCGAGCAGGGCGACGGTCGCGGAGGCGTCCGCGCGGACGTCCGTGTGGGACTTGGCGCAGCCGGGGCGCCCGGCGCAGGCGGTGACGCCCAGCCAGGGCGAGGCGGGGTCGGTGATCAGGCCGGCATCGGCGGCGCGGGCCAGCGAGTCCGGGTCGCCGGCGCCGGGCAGGACAACCCCCCGCCAGGGCGTGACGCGCAGCTCGCCGTCGGCAGGGGCCTCGACCCGCTCGGCGGCGCCCTCGGCGAGGTCGGCGAGGAGGCGCCAGCCGGGCGCGCTGATCCTGGCCAGTCGGACCAGCACGGACAGCGAGCGGGTGCCGTCCGGCGCGGTCAGCACGCCGGGCGGCGGGCCCGGCGTGCGGCGCGGTGCCCCGGCCTCGGCCGGGGTCGGCGACGTCCCGACGCCCCCGGAGGACCGCGCGGCCCCGGTCGCCGCGAGGGCACCGCCGGATCCGGCCGACGCCGAGCGCGGGCTCGGCGCGGGCAGGCCGGGACCCACCGGGTCGGAGACACCCGCGCCCGCATCGGCGTCCGCTTCGGAGCCGGCCGGCTCCGCGCGCAGGCCCGCCGCACGGAGGTGGGCGGCGAGGGTGTCGGCGGTGGGGCGGTGGTCTTCGGGGAGTTCGCGGACCCGCCAGGCGCCGGTGCCGGCGGTGTCGGAGAGGGAGAGGAAGAGTTCGGCGGCGAGGAGGGCCGCCCGGGGCGCGTCGGCGGCGGGGACCGCGACCGCGCAGGGGCCCGCGCCGAGTCGCAGCACCCCGTCCGAGGGCCGGGCGAGCAACGTCACATCGGCGCCGAGGGCGGCGACGTCGCCCCGCCCGTCGTCCAGGGCGAACAGGAAACGTCCGGAGAGACGGGGCGCGGATTCGCTTTCGCACAGCATGCGATCAAGCTCCGCCGCCCACTCCCCCACCCGGCCGTGGCCGCCGCCGTCCAGGCCGGCGGCCGGGGAGGCGACGACGTTCCGCACCCGCTCGTGCCGGGCCGAGGGCAGCAGGCCGACCGCCGCGAGCCGGTCCGCCAACTCAACTGAGCAGCCGTCGCGGAGGCCGCGCAGTTGGAGGTTGCCACGCGAGGTGAGGTCCAGGTGCCCGTCGCCGTACCGCTCGGCGAGGTCGGCCAGCGCGCGTGCCTGCGGCACGGCGAGGCGGCCGGCGACCAGCCGGACCCGGGCGAGCATGCCGTCGTCGGCGCTGTGCAGCCGCAAAGCACCGGGGCAGGCGTCGCCCCGGTCGCGTGCGGGCACGGCCTCAGGGCGCGGCTCGGTGCCGGGGGTGGTGGGCATGGCGGCGAGCATACGACGGCGTACGGGCCCCGGAGCCCGGAGGTGGGACGTGCCACATCCGGCCCCCGTGACCGGGGACCTCCGGCGTACGATGCTCCCCGGCGGGCCAACAGGCCCGTCGACGCCAGCGACGGCGCCATGGGAGGAAGCCCGGTGAGAATCCGGCGCGGTCCCGCCACTGTGAGCCCGGCGAGAGCCGGGTGAGCCAGGAACTCCCGCCGTCACGACCCGCCCGGGGCGCGGAAACCCCGAGGAAGGCCAGACGCGCATGATCCTGCTGCTGTCGACGTCCGACACGGACCTGCTGTCCGCCCGTGCCGCGGGCGGTCCCGTCCCCTACCGGCTCGCCAACCCGTCCCGCCTGCCGTTGGAGGACCTGGAGGGCCTGCTGGACGGGGCCGATCTGGTGGTCGTCCGGCTGCTGGGCGGGGTGCGCGCCTGGGAGGAGGGGCTGGAGACGCTGCTCGCGCAGCCGCGCCCGGTGGTGGTGCTCAGCGGTGAACAGGCCCCGGACGCGCAGCTAATGGAGGCGTCGACGGTGCCGGTCGGCATCGCGGCCGAGGCGCACGCGTATCTCGCGCACGGCGGTCCGGACAACCTGGACCAGCTCGCCCGCTTCCTCTCCGACACCGTGCTGCTCACCGGTCACGGCTTCGACCCGCCGCGGGCGGCGCCGTCGTGGGGTCCGCTGGAGCGGGAGTCCGCGGGGCCGGCCGACGGCCCGTTGATCGCGGTGCTCTACTACCGCGCCCACCACATGAGCGGTAACACGGCGTTCGTCTCGGCGCTGTGCGAGGCGGTGGAGCAGGCGGGCGGTCGCGCGCTGCCGCTGTACGTGGCCTCGCTGCGCGCGCCCGAGCAGGAGCTGCTGGACGAACTCGCCGGTGTGGACGCGGTGGTGACCACCGTGCTGGCGGCCGGCGGCACCCGTCCGGCCGAGGCGCAGGCCGGCGGCGACGACGAGTCGTGGGACGCGGGCGCGCTGGCGCGGCTGGACGTGCCGATCCTCCAGGCGCTGTGCCTGACCTCCTCCCGTGCCGACTGGGAGGAGAACGACGAGGGCCTGTCCCCGCTGGACGCGGCGAGCCAGGTGGCGGTGCCGGAGTTCGACGGCCGGCTGATCACTGTCCCGTTCTCCTTCAAGGAGATCGACGCCGACGGTCTGCCGTCCTACGTCCCCGATGCCGAGCGGACCGCCCGGGTCGCCGGGATCGCGGTGCGGCACGCCCGGCTGCGGCACGTGCCGAACGCGGAGAAGCGGCTGGCACTTGTGCTCTCCGCGTACCCGACGAAGCACTCCCGCATCGGCAACGCCGTCGGCCTGGACACCCCGGCGAGCGCGGTGGCGCTGCTGCGCCGACTGCGCGAGGAGGGCTGGGACTTCGGCCCGACCAGCGGCGAGGGTGCCGTGCCGGGCCTGGAGTCGGGCGACGGCGACGAGCTGATCCGCGCGCTGATCGAGGCGGGCGGCCACGACCAGCAGTGGCTGACCGAGGAGCAGTTGGCCCGCAACCCGGTCCGCGTCCCGGCCGCCGACTACCGGCGCTGGTTCGACGGGCTGCCCGCCGAGCTGCGGGAGTCGGTGGTCGAGCACTGGGGTCCGCCGCCGGGTGAGATGTTCGTCGACCGCAGCCGCAACCCCGAGGGCGACATCGTGCTGGCCGCGCTGCGGCACAACAACCTGCTGATCGTCATCCAGCCGCCGCGCGGCTTCGGCGAGAACCCGGTCGCGATCTACCACGACCCGGACCTGCCGCCGTCCCACCACTACCTGGCCGCCTACCGCTGGATGGCCAGCGGCCAGGACGAGGGCGGCTTCGGCGCGCACGCGATGATCCACCTGGGCAAGCACGGCAACCTGGAGTGGCTGCCGGGCAAGAACGCCGGCCTGTCGGCGGCCTGCGCGCCCGACGCCGCGCTGGGCGACCTGCCACTGGTCTACCCGTTCCTGGTGAACGACCCGGGCGAGGGCACCCAGGCCAAGCGCCGGGTGCACGCCACCCTGATCGACCACCTCGTGCCGCCGATGGCCCGCGCCGACTCCTACGGCGACATCGCCCGCCTGGAGCAGCTGCTCGACGAGTACGCGGCGATCTCCGTGATGGACCCGGCGAAGCTGCCGGCGATCCGCGCGCAGATCTGGACGCTGATCCAGGCGGCCAAGCTCGACCACGACCTGGGCATGGAGGAGCGTCCCGACGACGACGGCTTCGACGACTTCCTGCTGCACGTCGACGGCTGGCTGTGCGAGGTCAAGGACGCCCAGATCCGGGACGGTCTGCACGTGCTCGGCGGGGCGCCGGCCGGCCCGGAGCGGGTCAACCTGGTGCTGGCCGTGCTGCGCGCCCGGCAGATCTGGGGCGGCACGACCGCGCTGCCCGGGCTGCGTGAGGCGCTGGGCCTGGACGAGTCGGCGGCGACCCGCACGACCGCCGACGAGGCGGAGAGCAGGGCCCGCGCGCTGGTCGAGGCCATGGAGGCGGCCGGCTGGACGCTGGACGCCGTGCCCGCCGTCACCGCCGACCTGCCCGAGGAGCAGCGTCAACCGGTCGCCCGGGTACTGGAGTTCGCGGTGAACGAGGTCGTGCCGCGACTGGCCGGCACGGTCGACGAGATCAACCACACGGTGCACGCCCTCAACGGCGGCTTCGTGCCGGCCGGGCCGTCCGGTTCGCCGCTGCGCGGTCTGGTCAACGTGCTGCCGACCGGCCGCAACTTCTACTCCGTCGACCCGAAGGCGGTGCCCAGCCGGCTCGCCTGGGAGACCGGGCAGGCGCTCGCCGACTCGCTGCTGGAGCGCTACCGCACGGACCACGGCGACTGGCCGCCGTCCGTCGGCCTCTCCCTGTGGGGCACCAGCGCGATGCGCACCTCGGGTGACGACGTCGCCGAGGCGCTGGCGCTGCTCGGCATCCGCCCGGTGTGGGACGACGCCTCCCGCCGCGTCACGGGTCTGGAGCCGGTGCCGCTGGAGGAGCTGGGCCGCCCGCGGATCGACGTGACGCTGCGCATCTCCGGTTTCTTCCGCGACGCGTTCCCGCACGTCGTCGGGCTGCTCGACGACGCGGTGCGGCTCGCGGCGTCGCTGGACGAGCCGGCGGAGTCCAACTTCGTGCGCGCCCACGCCCAGGCGGACCTCGCCGAGCACGGCGACGAACGCCGCGCCACGACAAGGATCTTCGGCTCCCGCCCCGGCACGTACGGCGCCGGGCTGCTCCAGCTCATCGACAGCCGGGACTGGCGCACCGACGCCGACCTCGCCGAGGTGTACACGGTGTGGGGCGGCTACGCGTACGGGCGCGGGCTCGACGGCCGGGCCGCGCACGACGAGATGCGCACCGCCTACAAGCGCATCACCGTCGCGGCGAAGAACACCGACACCCGCGAGCACGACATCGCCGACTCGGACGACTACTTCCAGTACCACGGCGGCATGGTCGCCACCGTGCGCGCGCTGCGCGGCAGCTCGCCCGAGGCGTACATCGGCGACAGCACCCGCCCGGAGACCGTCCGCACCCGCACCCTCGCCGAGGAGACCTCCCGCGTCTTCCGCGCCCGGGTCGTCAACCCGCGCTGGATCGCGGCGATGCGCCGGCACGGCTACAAGGGCGCCTTCGAACTGGCCGCCACCGTGGACTACCTCTTCGGCTACGACGCCACGACCGGCGTGGTCGCCGACTGGATGTACGACAAGCTGGCGCAGACCTACGTGCTCGACCCGGAGAACCGGGCCTTCCTGGAGGAGGCCAACCCGTGGGCGCTGCACGGCATGGCCGAGCGGCTGCTGGAGGCGGAGTCGCGCGGCATGTGGGAGAAGCCCGACGCGGCGGTCGTCGACGCGCTGCGGCAGATCATGCTGGAGACCGAGGGCGAGCTGGAGGGCGACGAGTAGCCGGCGCCCCGGACGCACCACGGACGGACGGCCGTCGGACACCAGGTGTCCGACGGCCGTCCGTCTGTTCCGCGTGACCTGACGCGCGTCAGTTCTCCACCCAGCCGTGGTTGCCGGCGAGCTGGATCAGCCGCTGCCGGACCCGCACGATCTGCTCGGCGGTCATCGTCGGCGCCGCGGTCAGCAGCGCCTCCGTCACCTCGTCGCGGTACTCCTTGGCGGTGAGGATGTCGCAGTCGCCCTCGTCACCGCCCGCGTAGCCGCCGCCGACCGGGCGCTCGGAGGCGCCGCGCTCCACAAGGCGGGCGCGTGAGGCCTTCGGCCCCCGGTCGCCCTCCTCGATGTCGAACTCGATGATCGCACCCGTGCTGATCAGGTGCTTGTCCACGTCCAGGTCGTTGACGTGGATGAACACGTCCTCGCCGCCGTCGTCGGGCGCCACGAAGCCATAGCCACGAACCGCGTCAAACCGGATGACCTTACCCTTAACCACTGCCTATACCGCCAAACATCCGCTACCACAACGAAAGACCCACCTGGGGGTCATCGAGCACCGTACCCGCCCCGGCCACACAACACAACGTCCGCATCACCCGGACGACGCGCGCGCCTCGTGCACCGCGTCGGCGCACAGCTTCCCCGCCCGCTCCAGCGCGGCCAGCAGCGGCCCGGTCCCGTCGGCGGCGTCGGACGTCCTCGGCGGCGGGTGACCGAGGGCGTCGAAGACCTCGTCGACACCGCGCAGGCCGGCCCGGTCCAGCAGCCGCTTCTCGTTGGTGACCCACTCGCCGCGCAGGGCGAGCACGGCGTGCCCGGTCTGCGCGGCGGCCACCGCGACGGCGCCGGCCACCTCGGTGCGGGCGCCGCGCCGCGCGTGGCCGGCAGCGTAGTCGAGAGTGAGTCGGGCCGCCTCGTACCATTCGCGGCCGGCGCTCTCCCGCAGCGCTTCCGGGTACGCGCCGACGTCCGGCAGCCGCCCGCGCAGCACCCGGTTCACGGCCAGCTCGGCGACGAGCAGGTAGCTCGGGATGCCGGCGAGGTGGAACAGCAGCACCTCCCGGTGGTACCGCCCCCGCCGCGCCCGCGCCAACTCGCGCTCGACGACGTCGAGATCGCGGTAGTGCACGTCGACGGCCCGGCCCTCGACGGTGAGCCAGGCACCTCCGTTGAAGACACCGCCGCCCCAGGCGCCCAGCTCCGACACCTCGCCCGACCAGCCGACGGCCCGCAGGTCCGCCGGATCGAAGGGGCCCCGGTAGTAGACGGCCAGGTCCCAGTCGCTGTCCGGGGTGTGGGTGCCCTCGGCGCGGGAACCGCCGAGGGCGACGGCCTCCACGCCGGGCAGCCCGACAAGCCGGTCCGCGGTCCGGTCGAGGAACCGGCCCTCGTCGAACTCTTCTGTGGTCAAAGCGAGTTGGTCCTTACTCGGGGTTCGCAGTCAGGGTTTGCGGGCGACGCCGCACCAGAAGGCGACCTCCTCCGGCTCACCGCCGCCGGGGAGGGGGTCGGGCCGCCAGCGGGAGCAGGAGACGACGCCGGGTTCGAGGAGTTCCAGCCCCTCGAAGAAGGCGGCGACCTCCTCCGGCGTGCGCTGCTTGAGCTTCGGCGTGCCGACGGAGTTCCAGAACGCCACCGCCGCGTCGACGTCCTCCAGCCCGGGGGCGGTGATCGTGTGCGAGAGCACCAGGTAGCTGCCCGACGGGACGGCCGCCAGCAGCCGGCGCACGATGTCGCGGGCCTCGTCGGTGTCGGCGACGAACATCGCGATGCCGAGCAGCATGATCGCCATGGGCCGGTCGAAGTCCAGGGTCTTCCTGGCGTGTTCGACGATCGCCTCGGGCTCGTGGAGGTCGGCCTCGACGTAGTCGGTGGCGCCCTCGGGGGTACTGGTCAGCAGCGCCCGGGCGTGGGTGAGCACCAGCGGGTCGTTGTCGACGTAGACGACACGGGTGTCGGGCGCCAGCCGCTGCGCGACCTCGTGCGTGTTGTCGGCGGTGGGCAGTCCGGTGCCGATGTCCAGGAACTGGCGCACCCCGAGGTCCTCGCTGAGGTGGCGCACCGCGCGACCGAGGAACGCCCGGTCGGCGCGCGCGTACTCCAGGATGCCGGGGTGGAGTTCCCGGATCTGGTCGCCGGCGACCCGGTCGACCTCGTAGTTGTCCTTGCCGCCGAGCCAGTAGTTCCACATGCGCGCCGAGTGCGGCACGGTGGAGTCGATCCGGTCCGTGGCCGCCGGGTCGGGGCGGGACGTGCCTTCAGCCACCTTGGTCTCCTCGGGTCGGGCGCGGTCCCCTCGGCCGGTCCTGGAGCGGTTGTGATCGGCGCGCGGGGTGACACGCGGCTTTTCGGCCACCAAACTAACGCCCGGGGCCGCGCGGCGTGGGGTTTTACCGTTGATCGTGGCCTGTTCTGCCGCCCCCTCAGGCCAGTTGCACGACCAGCGCGACGACAACGGCGATCAGCAGGGTGGCCAGCGCCATGACCATGCGCCGGCCGGGCAGGGGGACACGGATCGTCACTCGGCGTCTCATGTCCCCCAGTGAACCAGCCGGGCGCCCGCGCGGGCGGCGGGGCCGGACTCCGTCCGCCGGTCATGCCGGGCCCTGGGCTGGGCCGGGCGCGGG
>NZ_WMLF01000238.1 GCF_014156695.1 Streptomyces durbertensis
GTGAGAGGAGGCGTCAAGGGAGCGCACCGGCGCACGGAAGGGGAGCGCGGGGGCCGGGGCCCCGGAGGTGTACGCGGACCGGCCCGGGCAGCCCCGAGCTAGAGGCCCGGTCGGTACCGCAGCGGATGGTCCTCGGGCACCTCGACCACACACAGCCGGACCTCGTCGGGTGCCGCGACCCACATCTCCACCAGCCCCCACGGCTCCCTGACCGGCTCGCGCAGGATCTCCACCCCGCGCTCGGCGAGTTCCCGGTGGGCGGCCGCCGCGTCGGCCACCTGGATCCACAGTCGCAGCCCCGGGCAGGAAGGACGGTCGGCGCGGCCGGACAGCTCCAGGAAGCCGCCGCCGAGGAAGTACACCGTGCCGCGTTCCTCACCGGTGCCGAACTCGCGGTGCACCGCGAGGCCCAGTTGCCGGCCGTAGAAGTCGCGGGACGCCTCGGGGTCGGTGGGACGCAACAGGACGCGGCTGCTCAGTACGTGCACCATGCCGTCGAGGGTAGGGCCCCTTCTCCGGTAGGGCCTAAGCTCGCCCCCATGGAGACCTCGCCCGCGTCCGTCCTGACGTTCCGTACCGCCACGCCCGACGACGTCCCGGAGCTGGTGGCGCTGGTGGAGTCCGCCTACCGGGGCGAGTCGAGCCGGGCCGGCTGGACCACCGAGGCCGACCTGCTGGACGGCCGCCGTACGGACGCCGACGCGGTGCACGGGCTGCTGGCGGGGGCCGGGAGCCGGGTGCTCGTCGCAGAGCGGGACGGCGAGCCGGTCGCCTGCTGCCATCTGGAGCGCCGTGAGCGGACGGACGGCCCCTCGCCGGTGGCCTACTTCGGGATGTTCGCGGTGCGTCCGACGGCCCAGGGCGGCGGGCTGGGCCGTCGGGTGCTGGCCGAGGCCGAGCGGACGGCCGCGGACTGGGGTGCCACCGAGATGCAGATGACGGTCATAAGCCTGCGTGAGGACCTGATCGCCTGGTACGAGCGGCGCGGCTACCGGCGGACCGGCCGCTACCGGCCGTTCCCGTACGGCGACGAGAAGTTCGGCATACCGCGCCGCCCCGACCTGCGGTTCGAACTGCTCGTCAAGCCGCTGGGCTGACCGGGGACGGCCCCCGGCCTGTCAGAACCACCGGGCTCGGACAGAGCCCGGGCCGGCCTCAGGCCACCGGGCTGAGCAGGGCCGTGCGGACCTCGGGCAGGTCGGTCACCACGCCGTCCAGTCCCAGACGCCGCGCCGTCTCCAGCTCGGCGGGCGTGTTGACGGTCCAGCTGATGACCCGCAGGCCGGCCGCGCGGCAGCGCGCGACGACGTCCTCGTCGAGGTACCGGAGTTCACACGAGACCATCTCCGCGCCCAGGGCCACGGCCCGTTCGGCGGCGGTGGGCGTGGACCGGCCGGTGACCAGCGCGAGCGGGACGCGGGGCAGGAGCGCCCTGGTCTCCCGCAGCGCCTCGTCGTGGAAGGAGATGACGGTCACCCGGTCGTGCAGCGCACGGCGGTTGAGGACGTCGACGAGCACCCGTGCGGCGGCGGCGTCCTTGATCTCCGCCTGGATCGGCGTGGTCACCGCGTCGACGACCTCCTCGAAGACCGGTACGCGCTCGCCCTGACCGGCGTCGAGCCGCCGCAGCTCCGCCAGGGTGAGATCGGCGACGCGGCCGCTGCCGTCGGTGGTGCGGTCCACCGTGGCGTCGTGCATGACCACCAGCTCGCCGTCCGCGCTCAGGTGCAGGTCCAGCTCGACGACGTCCATGCCCTCCTGCTCGGCGCGGCGGAAGGACCGCAGGGTGTTCTCCGGCTCTACCCCCATGACCCCGCGGTGGCCGACGGTGAAGATTGACACGCGCTTGCTCGCTCTCTGCTGGTGCCGGCACGCCTGGTGACGGCGGGCCGGGCGCCCGGACGGTCGGGCGTCAGCGTAGCCGGGGGTACGGGGCCCTCCGGTGAACGACCGGTGGCCGGTAACAGGCGCCGGGGTGTGCGGTGGGCTGCCCGGCGAGGGCCTCGCGGCAGCGCGACATGCGGCAGGAACCGGACAAAAGTAGTATGAACTTGATCGCGAGCCGGAAAATGTCATCTATCTCGCACTCTCGACGGGAAGATTTGCGCCGTCTGCTCTTGATCGAGGCAATGACTTCCCCCTACGGTGGCACCACGCGAGTTTTTCCTGTGGAGGCGCAGTCATGACGGAAACCCTTTCGTCCCCGGTTGTCGGCAGTAACGTTCCTGCCGTCCACTCCCACGGCGAAGGTGCCGCCGTGGTGAGCCACCCCGCCTGGAACGAGCTGAAGACGGCCGTGGAGACCGTGCGGCCCTGGCAGTCCAAGGACGGTTCGATCGACTTCGACGCCGAGGGCGCGCCCAGCCGCGACGCCGCCGAGGCCGAGGTCAAGAAGATCGTCGCGGCGGTCGAGCGGCTGGCCCCGCTCCTCCCGCACAACGAGGCCTACCACCAGGCGCTCGTCGCCGACCTGCGCCGCTGGGCCGAGTCGGGCTTCGAGGTGCCGGACTTCCTGGACTCCCTGATGGCGTTCCAGCCCGCCGAGCAGCGGGTCGACGGCCGCCAGCACCTGGTCGTCTTCCCCATGTACACGCAGAACGGCAACCCCGACCGCAACCTGGAAGCCGTCGTCCTGCGCATGGTCTGGCCCGAGTGGCTGTCCGAGCTGGAGCGGACCCGCTACGACAACCCGCTCTTCCTCGGCATCACCTTCGAGGACTTCACCAGCGGCTACGACACCAACTCCGCCGTGCTGTTCCCGGAGACCATCGCCGTGCGCGAGGCGCCCGAGCGCTTCACCTGGGGCGGCATCTTCTGCGACCGCGAGGCCGCCCGCTTCCGCCGCGTCATCGACGCCGCCTGCCAGGTCACCAGCCTCCAGCTGCCCGAGGACGCCGCCGGGCTGCTCACCGACCAGCACCGGGCCGAGCAGACGTTCGTCCTGTGGGACATGGTCCACGACCGCACCCACAGCCACGGCGACCTGCCGTTCGACCCGTTCATGATCAAGCAGCGCCAGCCGTTCTGGATGTACGGCCTGGAGGAGCTGCGCTGCGACCTGACCGCGTTCCACGAGGCCGTGAAGCTGGAGGCCGACGGCTACCCGCAGGGCCGGGACGTGCAGTACGCCGTCATCCTCGACCGCCTCTTCCGCTTCCCGGTCACCGGCGAGCGCAACCGCAACTACGACGGCATGGGCGGCCAGCTGCTCTTCGCCTACCTGCACAAGCACGACGCCCTGCGCTGGCGCGACAACCGGCTGACCATCGACTGGGAGCGCGCCCGCGAGGTCACCGTCCGACTCCGCGAGGAGATCGAGACCCTCTACCGCGAGGGCATCGACCGCCCGAAGCTCGTCCACTGGTTCAAGGCCTACGACCTGGTCTCCGGCTACCTCGCCCCACACCCGGCCTCCACCTGGGCCAAGGGCCCCGAGGCGCTGGACCTCGAGCTGCCGCCGCGCAAGCTGGTCGACGAGGTGCACCCGGACGAGTTCCCGCTCAGCATGTTCTACGAGGCGCTCGCCAAGAAGCTGCGCGGTGTGATCGCCTCGACGAAGGGCATCACCGCGGACAGCGCCGCGGTGGCCGCCTGACGGCGACCGCCACCTGACGGCAGGGGGCGCCGCCCGGCAGGGCGGCGCCCGGAGTATGCGAGAGCGGTACGTAAACGGTGACTGGAGTTGAGGACATGAGCACGGTGACACCCCAGAGCGGCAACGGCGGGCCCCTGGAGGGCGCGGTGGTCGCGGTGGCCGGTGCCGGCGGCCCGGCCGGCCACGCGGTGCTGCTGCGGCTGGCGGAGGCCGGTGCCGTCGTGGTGGGCGCGGACGCCGACCCCGAGCGGCTGGCGCAGGGCGTGGACGCGGCCCGGTTCGCGCACGGCGGAGCCACCGTCATCGGTGACACCGTGGACCTGCTGAACCCCGCGGAGACCCGCGAGTGGGCGGCCCGCACCGAGAAGGAGTTCGGCCGGGTGGACGGCCTGGTCCACCTCGTCGGCGGCTGGCGCGGCTCGGCCTCCTTCGACAAGACCGACCTGAAGGACTGGGAGGTGCTGGAGAAGCTGCTCATCCGGACCGTCCAGCACACCTCGCTCGCCTTCGAAGGCGCCCTCAACCGCAGCGGGAAGGGCCGGTTCCTGCTGGTCAGCGCCGCGGGCGCCAGCAAGCCCACGGCGGGCAACGCGGCCTACGCGGCGGCCAAGGCCGCGGCCGAGGCGTGGACGCTCGCCCTCGGCGACGCCTTCCGCAAGGCGGGGGGCGAGGCCGGCCCCGACGCCGCGGCTGCGATCCTGGTGGTGAAGGCGCTTGTGCACGACGCGATGCGCGCCGAGCGTCCCCACGCCAAGTTCGCGGGCTTCACCGACGTGAAGGAGCTGGCCGAGGCCATCGTCGGAACCTGGGCGAAGCCCACCGAGGAAGTGAACGGAAACCGCCTGTGGCTCACACCCCAGCCGTGAGGACCGACGCGAAGCGCCACCACGACACCGAGGTGCGCGGCTTCGCGAGCGACAACTACGCCGGCGCCCACCCAGAAGTCCTCGCCGCGCTGGCCGTGGCCAACGGCGGCCACCAGAGCGCGTACGGCGACGACGAGTACACCGAGCACCTCCAGCAGCTGATGCGCCGCCACTTCGGCGGCCGCGCCCAGACCTTCCCGGTCTTCAACGGCACGGGCGCCAACGTCGTCGCCCTCCAGTCGGTCACCGACCGCTGGGGGGCGGTGATCGCGGCCGAGAGCGCGCACATCAACGTCGACGAGTGCGGCGCCCCCGAGCGGGTCGGCGGACTCAAGCTGCTCACCGTGCCCACGCCCGACGGCAAGCTCACCCCCGAGCTGGTCGACCGGGAGGCGTTCGGCTGGGACGACGAGCACCGGGCCATGCCGCAGGTCGTCTCGATCACCCAGAACACCGAGCTCGGCACGGTCTACACGCCGGACGAGATACGGGCGCTGTGCGAGCACGCGCACGAGCTCGGCATGGTCGTCCACCTGGACGGCGCCCGCATCGCCAACGCGGCGGCCTCCCTGGACGTGCCGATGCGGACGTTCACCAACGCCGTGGGCGTGGACATCCTCTCCTTCGGCGGCACGAAGAACGGCGCGGTGTTCGGCGAAGCCGTTGTCGTGCTCAACCCGGACGCCGTGCGCGGCATGAAGCACCTGCGCAAGCTGTCGATGCAGCTCGCGTCGAAGATGCGGTTCGTGTCGGTGCAGCTGGAAGCGCTGCTCGCCGGCGACCTGTGGCTGCGCAACGCCCGGCACGCCAACAACATGGCCGCGCTGCTGGCGGAGGGCGTGCGCAAGCTGCCGGGGGTCGAGATCGTCCACCCCGTGCAGGCGAACGCCGTCTTCGCGCGGCTGCCGCACGACGTGGCGACCCGGCTCCAGAAGCGCTTCCGCTTCTACTTCTGGGACGAGGCCGCCGGGGTCGTGCGCTGGATGTGCGCCTTCGACACCGCCGAGTCCGACGTCGAGGAGTTCCTGGCCGCGCTCCGTGAGGAACTCGGCGCCTGACGCGGACCGACCCTCGAGGACACGCCGAAGCGGGCGCCCCCAGTCCGGGAGCGCCCGCTTCGGCGTGTTTCCTTCGTCGTCCGGCCGTCCGGCCCGTCAGGCCGAGGCGGCGTTCGGCGCCGGGGCCGTACCGCCCAGATGCGCCGGCAGCCACCAGGAGTCCTCCGGACCCCGCGGCTTGGCCGGGTACGCCGCCTGGGCGGCCTCCAGCAACTCCTGCATCCGCTCGCGCAGCGTCTCGGTCAGCTTCACCGCCGACGTGTCCTTCGGCGCCTCCAGCGGCTCGCCCACCCGGATGGTGATCGGGAAGTGGTTGCGGCCGAAGTCCCGCTTGCGGCCCTTCGTCCACAGCCGCTGGGTGCCCCACAGCGCGACCGGCAGCAGCGGTACGCCCGCCTCCTGCGCCATGCGCGCGGCCCCGGACTTGAACTGCTTGAGGGTGAAGGACTGGGAGATCGTGGCCTCGGGGAAGACGCCGACGATCTCGCCGCCGCGCAGCGCGGTCACCGCGTGGCGGTAGGCGTCCATCCCGGCGGCCCGGTCCACCGGTATGTGCTTCATCGCGCGCATCAGCGGCCCGGAGACCTTGTGCCGGAAGACGGACTCCTTGGCCATGAAGCGCACGAGCCGCTTGGCCGGCCGGGCGGCGAGCCCGGCGAACACGAAGTCGAGATAGCCGATGTGGTTGCTGACGAGCACGGCACCCCCGCTTGTGGGAACGTGCTCGGTACCCGCGATGTCGAAGCGCAGGTCGAGCGCCTTGAAGAGGGTACGGGCGGCACCGATCACCGGTGGGTACACGAGTTCAGCCATTGGCGGGGGACCCTTAACTGTGTGACTGCCTGGGGGAAGGTTCTCCCGGCGCGGACATCCACACCAACTTACGCGAGCGTAACTTGATCCGGCTACCCCGCCCGCCGCGAGATCCGGATCACGCCCCCCTCCGGAGGAGGCAGAATCGATTCGGTGCGGGGCGGCCGACAGCAGCAAGCCTGCGAGGTTCCGGCGGAACCCGGAGGAGGACACGAGGGTGAGGGCGACGGTGCGACGAATCGGTGCCGACACGCTGGGCGTGGACGCGCTCGGCGAGCGGGCCACGCTCGTCCAGTTCTCCAGCGCCTTCTGCCAACCGTGCCGGGCCACGCGGCGGGTGCTCGCCGAGGTCGCGGAGATGGTGCCCGGAGTCGCGCACGTCGAGCTGGACGCCGAGGACCGGCTGGCGCTCGTCCGCGAGCTGGGGATCGACCGCACGCCGACCGTGCTGGTGCTCGACTCCTCGGGGCGCGAGGTGCGGCGCGCGTTCGGCCAGCCGCGCCGCGTCGACGTCATCGCCGCCCTCGGCGAGGCGGTACGGGCCTCCGAGCAGGCCGCCGACACGTCCCGGGACGGGTGAGCCGACGCTTCCGGCACGTGATCGTGATCGCATCGACCCGGGCGGCCTTGACGCCGCGGGACCCCTTTCGTCAGTGTGACGCTATGCATTCAGGACTCCCGCGGTGAGCGGCTCGGACACCCGGCACGCGGTGCGGGAGACGGCGGTGGACGGCTCCGAACTGCTCCGCGCGACCTTCCGGCGGTCCGCCGCCGGCGTCGCGGTCATCACCGCCCACGCGGACGGCCGCCTGGCGGGGTTCACCGCCACCTCACTCGCCTCGGTGGCCGCCGAGCCGCCGATGCTGTCGTTCAACATCGGGGCGCGCTCCTCCAGCTGGGAGGTGTTCGCCCGTGCCGAGCACGTCGGCGTGCACATCCTCGGCGAGCACCAGGCGGACATCGCGGCGACCTTCGCGCGCGGCGGCGCCGACCGGTTCGCCGAACCGACCCGGTGGCGTCCCGGCCCCTTCGACGTGCCGGTGCTGGACGACGTTCCCGCCTGGGTGGCGTGCCGGGTCGTGGCCCGGGTCCCCGCCGGGGACCACCGCGTCGTGCTCGCCGAGGTCCTGACGGGCGACCCCGACGGCCCCGGCCGCCCGCTGCTCTACCACGAGCGGAGCTTCACCGCGCTGCGCGACTGAGGCGACCGTACGCGACCGGGGCGTCGGTCGCGTACGAAGCGTTTCCGCACGCGTTGGCAAGGTCACAGCGACACCGCCTTGCAGAGGCGGGTTTCGCCGAGTGTACTGGCGAGTAATAAACTGTGCGGAGCGTCGGTTCGTGCCGACCGCAGTCCGTGCCGACAGGCGCCTATGCTGCCGAACACGAGGCAGTCCGTAGTCCCACGATGCAGTAGGAGAGCCGGCGTGAGCTTGAGGATCGTTGTCTGTGTGAAGTACGTGCCCGACGCTACTGGCGAGCGGCAGTTCACGGAGGACCTGACCACGGATCGTGAGTCGGTGGACGGTCTGTTGTCGGAGTTGGACGAGTACGCGGTTGAGCAGGCGTTGCAGATCGCGGAGGGTTCGGACGACGCGGAGGTCACCGTGGTGACGGTGGGTCCGGAGGACGCGCGGGACGCGTTGCGGAAGGCGTTGTCGATGGGTGCGGACAAGGCCGTGCATGTGGAGGACGATGATCTGC
>NZ_WMLF01000239.1 GCF_014156695.1 Streptomyces durbertensis
CGTGGGATGGACGGGGTATCAACATATCTGGCGTTGACTTTTGGCACACTGTTGAGTTCTCAAGGAACGGACGCTTCCTTCGGATTCCCTTCCGGGCTTCCTCCGGGCGCTTCCCTTCGGTGTTTCCAACCTTACCAGAGTTTTTCCGGCCCGTTTCACCGGGCTGAATTCACTCTGCGGGCATTGGATTCCCGTTTGCCTTTCGGCGCTTCCCGACTTTATCAGAAGCTGTTCCGCTGATCGAACCAGCGTCATTCGCTCGTGAAAGAGGCGGGATTGCCCACGGCCGGACGCTTGGATCCGATCGGGGCTCTTGATTCTTCACTGCTGACCCGGGGTCTCCGACCTCCAGGCAACTGTTCAAATCTACCTCCCGCGGTGGCCCGTGTCAACAGGTTTCCGCGGTCGAGAGAGGACAGTAGCAGCTCCTGGCGGCCGACTGCACATCCGCCGGGTGCGGCCCCGGGTTCAGCCGGCTGTGGGCACGCTCGCCGCGCGGTCCCGGGCCGCGATGTCCCCTGTCGCACCCTGCCGCGTCGCTCGCCGGCCGAGCACCAGGACGTAGGCCAGGAACAACGTCTCCGCCAGCACGCCGATTCCCACCCGCCCCCAGGTGGGCAGGCCGGACGGGGTGACAAAGCCTTCGATCACCCCGGCGACGAGCAGCACCACCGCGAGCCCGAGTGCCATGCCGATCGCCGTCCGCCCCTCCTCGGCAAGTGCGACGCGGCGGGTTCGCGGCCCGGGGTCGACGACGGTCCAGCCGAGGCGGAGGCCGGTGCCCGCCGCGACAAACACGGCGGTGAGTTCCAGCAGGCCGTGGGGCAGTACCAGTCCGAGGAAGATGTCCAGCCGGCCGGCGGACGCCATGAGTCCCAGCGCGACCCCGAGGTTCGCCATGTTGAGGAGGAGCACCCACAGGACGGGGATGCCGAGGAACACCCCGAACACGAGGCTGACCGCGGCGACCTGGGCGTTGTTCGTCCACACCTGGGCGGCGAAGGAGGCCGCCGGGCTGCTCGAGTAGTAGGCCTCGTACTCTCCGCCCGGTCGCGTCATCTCCCGGATGTCGGCCGGAGCGCCGATCGCGGACTGCACGTCGGGATGTGCGGCGACCCACCAGCCGATCAGCCCTGCGAGGACGGTGCAGGCAAGCGCGGTGGGGACCCACCAGTGCCGGGCCCGGTAGACCGCGGCGGGGAATCCGACGAGGAAGAAGGCGCCCACGTCCTGCCAGCCCGCCCGCCGCGGGCCGGTCACCGCGCTGCGGGCCCTGGCGACCAGGGAGGTCAGCCGCGCCACGAGGACCGGGTCGGGGGCCGAGGACTGGACGCGTGAGAGGTGGGTGGCCGTGCGCTGGTAGAGGCTGACGAGCTCGTCGGCCTCGCGCCCCGTGAGGCGCCTTCGACGGCCGAGCAGCTGTTCCAAGCGGTCCCACTCCGCCGCGTGCGCGGCGATGAAGACGTCCAGGTCCATGGGAAGAGCTTCGCAGACACCGGGAGAGGCTTCGGGGACCGCACGCTTGGCGGGGGCGCGACCCGGCCGGTCACACTTGTCAGTGACGTGGCCCGGCCGGGCTCGTCGTACCGGAGTTGCGGCGTGGGAACGAGGTGACCGCGGTGGGCGGGGGTCGACCCGAGAGCGATGTGGTGACGGGAGAGGCCGTGGTGCTCGGCCTCCAGCCGGCACGGCTGGTGAGCCGGGCGATGGCCGTGATCCTGGACCTGTTCCTGCTGTGGTCGGTCTACCTGCTGCTTCTGATGGTCCTGCTCACGGCGGCGGGCGGGCTGGACGAGGCGGCGCAGGCGGCGATCAGCGTCGGCCTGCTTGTGCTCGTGCTGATGGGCGGGCCGGTGACGGTGGAGACGCTGAGCGGCGGACGGTCGCCCGGCAAGCTGGCGTGCGGGCTGCGGGTGGTGCGTGAGGACGGCGGGCCGGTGCGGTTCCGACACGCGTTGGTCCGGGGTCTGGTGGGCTTTGTCGAGATCCAGATGACCCTCGGTGTGGTGGCGTTCTTCTCGTCGCTCGTGTCGGCGCGCGGCCGCCGGGTCGGGGACGTCTTCGCGGGGACGCTTGTCGTGCGCGAGCGGTCGGGTACGGCACGGGCGGCCGGCCCGGCCACGGTCGCCCCGCCGTGGATGGCGGGCCGGTTCGCCTCGCTGGATCTGTCCGGGGTGCCGGACGGGCTCTGGCTGGCGGTTCGGCAGTTCCTGATGCGTGCGCGGGAGCTTGATCCGCAGGTCGCGGCCGGGATGGAACGGCGGCTCGCGGACGACCTGTCCAGCCGGCTGGGTGTGGCGCCGCCGCCCGACCTGCCGCCGGGTGCCTACCTCGCCGGTGTGCTCGCCGAGCGTCAGCGGCGGGAGAGCGCGCGCGCGTTCCGTGCGCCGGTCGTCGCGGGGGCGCCGGAAGCGTCCGCGTCAGGCTCCGGCTCTGTCGGACGGGAGGCGGTCCGGGCGGCGGAGGTGGAAGTCGACCGTCGTGGCGGCGGACGCTCCGGCTACGCGGCTTCGTTCGGCGGCGGCACCGAACGTGAGGAGATTCCGCGTGACGTCTCTGCCTCCGGAGGCGGCACCGGCTTTGTCCCGCCGAGCTGACCGACCGGGTGGCGTGTGGCTGAGCGCGCTACGTGACTGCGCTTTCGAAGAAGCTGAGCGTCTCAGAGCTGGTCGGTCTCGGGGCTGGTCTTCTCGGGGAAGGCGGAGGGTGGGGTGTCGAGGTCTTCCAGCTCGATTCCGGGGGCGGCGAGCACCACGTCGCCGGCGAGGTGCACGAGCTGCTGTTCCCCTGTCTGAAGGTCGTTGACCTGGTATTTCTCCACGACGAGCCGGCCGTTGTCAGTGGCGTGTGCTTCAGTCTCCAGCAGAGCCCAGGACTGGTCGAGCGTCCGGGCCGCGAGCACGGGGGGCGTCAGCGCGAGGAGCCTGACGCGGGTCGCCGGGGCTCCCGGGGCCGGGCGCAGCATCCGGGCCGTGGCGACGAGGAACGCCGGCGAGGCCCCGGTGAACGCCTGGGCGGGCGCCGTGTTCTCCCGGGCATGGAGGCCGGCGGGGTCGGTGCGTACCCAGGTGACGCCGTTCAGCGCGGCGCCGCGTACCTGCCAGTCGCCGGCGTGGAGTTCGAGGCGCAGTGGGCGGCCGAGGTGGTCGAGGGTGAGGTCCACCGAGCCCGCGGGGGCGCCGTCGGGGCCGGTCAGCCGCGAGTGGTAGCGCCAGCCGGAGGGGCCGACGGCGCACTGGAAGTGTTCTTCTCCCAGGAAGGTGTGATCGTGCGGATCGAAGTGCGAGTAGCGGCCGCGGGGCATGGTGGTTCCTCGGTACGGGCGGGCCCCCGCCCGCGTGGGCGGGGCGGGGGCCGCTGGGCCGGCGGTCCTTCGCCGTCAGGCGCCGGGCCGCCGGGCCGCCGGTGTGGTGCGCCGGCGGTGGGTGACTCAGTAGCGGTAGTGGTCCGGCTTGTACGGGCCCTCGACCTTGACACCGATGTACTCGGCCTGCTCCGGACGCAGCTGCGTGAGCTTCACGCCGAGGGCGTCCAGGTGGAGTCGGGCGACCTTCTCGTCCAGCTTCTTCGGCAGGACGTAGACGCCGATCGGGTAGTCCTGCTGCTTCGTGAACAGCTCGATCTGGGCGATCGTCTGGTTCGCGAAGGAGTTGGACATCACGAAGGACGGGTGGCCGGTCGCGTTGCCGAGGTTCAGCAGGCGGCCCTCGGAGAGGACGATGATCTTCTTGCCGTCGGGGAAGGTCCAGGTGTGGACCTGTGGCTTGACCTCGTCCTTGACGATGCCGGGGATGGCGGCGAGGCCGGCCATGTCGATCTCGTTGTCGAAGTGGCCGATGTTGCCGACGATGGCCTGGTGCTTCATCTTGGCCATGTCGGAGGCCATGATGATGTCCTTGTTGCCGGTTGTGGTGATGAAGATGTCGGCGGTCTCGACGACCTCGTCCAGGGTGGTGACCTGGTAGCCGTCCATGGCGGCCTGGAGGGCGCAGATCGGGTCGATCTCGGTGATGATCACCCGGGCGCCCTGGGCACGAAGGGATTCCGCCGAGCCCTTGCCGACGTCGCCGTAGCCGCAGACGACGGCCGTCTTGCCGCCGATGAGGACGTCGGTGGCGCGGTTGATGCCGTCGACGAGGGAGTGGCGGCAGCCGTACTTGTTGTCGAACTTC
Organism: Streptomyces durbertensis; assembly: GCF_014156695.1. Classification (GTDB taxonomy): domain Bacteria; phylum Actinomycetota; class Actinomycetes; order Streptomycetales; family Streptomycetaceae; genus Streptomyces; species Streptomyces durbertensis. Next base: position 4,173 of record NZ_WMLF01000239.1, read on the forward strand.
GACTTGGTGACGGCGTCGTTCACGTTGATCGCCGGGAAGAGCAGCGAACCGGACTGCTGCATCTCGTACAGGCGGTGGACGCCGGTGGTGGTCTCCTCGGTCACGCCGCGGATCTCCGAGGCGAGCTGGGTCCACTTCTGCGGGTTCTCGGCGAGGGTGCGGTTGAGGAGTTCGAGGATGTAGCGGTGCTCCTCGTTCTCGGCGGTGTCGACGGAGGGGGCCTCGCCCGCCTTCTCGTACTCGACGCCCTTGTGGACGAGGAGGGTGGCGTCACCACCGTCGTCGAGGATCATGTTCGGGCCGCCGGTGGGGCTGTCAGGCCAGGTGAGGGCCTGCTCGGTGCACCACCAGTACTCCTCCAGGGTCTCGCCCTTCCAGGCGAAGACCGGCACGCCCTTCGGGTCGTCGGGGGTGCCGTCGGGGCCCACGGCGATCGCGGCCGCCGCGTGGTCCTGGGTGGAGAAGATGTTGCACGAGGCCCAGCGGACCTGCGCGCCGAGCGCGACGAGGGTCTCGATGAGCACTGCCGTCTGGACGGTCATGTGCAGGGAGCCGGTGACGCGGGCGCCGGCGAGCGGCTGGGAGGCGGCGTACTCCTCGCGGATCGCCATGAGGCCGGGCATCTCGTGCTCGGCGAGGCTGATCTCCTTGCGGCCGAAGTCGGCCAGGGAGAGGTCGGCGACCTTGAAGTCCCGGTTGCTGGCGGAGGTCGTCATGTGCGAGCTGCTCCTCGGTTCGGGTCGAGGTGTGTGAAGGCTGGCTGGTCTGCGGCAGCGGACAGATGCGCGGGCCGGGTACGACAGCGCATACCTGCCCGACACCATACGGACACATGTGTCCTCTGGCCGCAGCGCAGTCCGTCGGAGGCCCTCTCTCCCTCGGCCGCCCCGAAGTGCGGGGATGACCGACCGCCATCAGCAGCGACGTCCGTGCGGTTCGAATCTACACCGTCGGGGCGTTCCGTCGAGCGGTCGGGCGAGCCAGATGATCGCGGCGGGGGCATGGTTTTCGGCCATGATCGGCGGCTTCCGGCAGGTCGGCGTCGGGGCTCGGCGGCGACGGTGGGCGCGGGGTGTTCAGAGGCTGACCGTGGCGCGGAACACAGTGCCCTCGCCGGAGATCTCCACCTGGTCGCTCGCGTTGAGGTACACCGACTGGCCGCGTTCGAGGGTCAGTTCCCCGCCGCCGCGGGACTCGCTCAGCAGGAGGGAGCCCGCGGTGCACAGCAGGATCTGCGGACGGCCGCCGGAGGGCCGGGCGGGCGTCGAGCCGGGCGCCAGCGCGTAGCGGGAGAGGCGGAACTCCGAGACGGGTGTGCTGTAGACCTCCTCGACGTCGGGTTCGTCCGGCTCGGGGCGCAGCACGGCGGGGTCGCCCGGTTCGAAGCGCACGACGCGCAGCAGCTCGGGGACGTCCACGTGCTTGGGTGTGAAGCCGCAGCGCAGGACGTTGTCGGAGGTGGCCATCAGCTCCACGCCCAGACCGCTGAGATAGGCGTGGGGGACGCCCGCGCCGAGGTACATGGCCTCGCCGGGGTTGAGGCGTACGTGGTTCAGCAGCAGGGCGGCGAGGAAGCCGGGGTCGCCGGGGAAGTGGTGCGCGGCGGCCGCGCAGGCGGCGTAGGTCGCGGCGTGCGGGCCGTCGCCCGCGCCGAGGCGTTCCGCGGCGGCCACCGCACGGGCCAGGCCGTCGGCGAGTTCGGCGCGGTCGGCGCCCAGGACCGCGGTGAGCATCTCGCGCAGCGCGGCGTCCTCGGGGTGCGCGTGCAGGAGGTCGGCGTAGGGCTTGAGCTCGTCGACGTCGAGCGCGGCGATCAGTTCGGCCGACTCGTCGGCGGGCCGGAAGCCGCACAACCCCTCGAAGGGGCCGAGCGCGCAGATCAGCTCCGGCTTGTGGTTGTCGTCCTTGTAGTTGCGGTCCGGGGCGTTGCGGGGGATGCCGCGCCGCTCCTCGTCCGCGTATCCCTCGCGGGCCTGCCGGAGGTCCGGGTGGACCTGGAGGGAGAGCGGCGTCCCGGCGGCGAGGACCTTGAAGAGGAAGGGCAGCTCGCGTCCGAAGGCGGCGACGCACTCCGCGCCCAGCTCGCCCTCGGGATCGGCGGCGATGACCTCGTTGAGCGGGGTGGGCCCCTGGCCGCGGTCGATCCGGGACGGCGCCCCCGGGTGGGCGCCCATCCACATCTCGGCCTGCGGTTCACCGGTGGGCGCCTGGCCGAGCAGTTCCGGGATCGCGGTGACGGATCCCCAGGAGTAGGGGCGGACGGTGTTGACGAGGCGGTCCACTGCGTACCTCCAGGGGCGTGGTCGTCTGCGTTCGACGGGCGCGGTGGCGGCACCTCCGCTGTTCCGGACAACCCGGCAAGCGTGCGGCAGTGTCAGGGACTGGGGGTGAGGGCGAGGTAAACCGCGGTGAAATCGGCGGTGGCGATGAGTTCGGCCGCCGCCTCCAGCGGGCGGCTTCCGTCCGGGGCCTCGAGTTCGCTGACCGCCGCCTCGTGCCGGTGGGCGAGGGAGCGGGCGGCCGGCGCCGAGGTGTCGCCGGCGGGCGGCTGCTCGCGCAGCAGCACGATCCGGGCGCGCAGCGCCTGCGGTTCCTCGACGCGGTCGCGGAAGATGTCGTCCTCGCCGGTGGCACCGGCGAACGCGCCGGTGAGTACGGCCTGGTGGACGGTGAGCGCCTCGGGCAGCGGGCCGTGCAGGGCCGGGCGTCCCGGAAGCGCGCCGAGCATGGTGGCGAAGTGCCGTGCCGCGGCGTCGGCGATCGGTGTCTCGCTCCACAGCAGGGGCAGCGAGTCGGCGAGTTCGACGGCGAGCGTCTTGGCCGGGTTGTTGTACGTCGGGATGGCGGGGCCGCAGCGCTCGGCGACCTGGTCGAGCCGGTCGGCCAGGGCCTCCAGCGCGTCGGGCGGCGCGTGTCCGAGGCCGAGTCGGTCGGCGAGGACGAGAAGGGGGGTGAGCAGCGTCCACAGCTCGCCGGGGGCGGCGATCGGCCGCTCGTCGGAGATGCCCGGTTCGAAGGGCAGGGCGGCCACGGGCACGTTCAGTCCGCGCGGCGGGGAGGCTGCCTCAGCGACGTCGGAGCCTGCGGGGCTGACGGCGACGACGGTGCAGCCGCGTCGGTAGGCCTGGTCGGCGAGCGCGGGCAGGCCGGGCTCGGCGCCGTCCCCGGTGAGGAGGAACAGCAGGTCGAGCGGGCCCGCCCAGCCGGGCAGCGTCCAGCGCAGGTCGGACGGTTCGGCGGACCGGCCGGTGGGCCGGATGAGGCTGACGGGCACCGAGCCGTTGCCGAACGCGCCGAGGAGGTCGGCGGCGCAGCCGGCGACCGGGCCGGGGCCCGCCACGAGCAGTGCGCGGGGGCGTCCGTCGGGTCGCAGCTCCGTCAGGCCGGCCTCGGTGGCGTGGCGGACGGCGGTGCGGGTGAGGGCGCCGGCCTCGGCCGCGCCTCGCAGCAGTCCGCCGCGGTCGGCGGCGGCGAGTGCCTCGGCGTGGTCGAGGAGGGAGTCGTCCAGCATGCCGCTGCTCCTCCTGGCTAGGCGGGTCGGCGGGCCTCGTCGACAAGGAGGACGGGGATGCCGTCCCGTACCGGGTAGGCGAGCCCGCAGCCGGAGTCGGCGGTGCAGCGCAGTTCGGCGTCCTGCCCGTCGGCCGCGGGCTCCTCGCGGAGGGCCGCGTGGCAGGCCGGGCAGGCGAGGATCTCCAGAAGACCGGCTTCGAGCGGCATGTGTTTCCTCCGGGTGGGCTTGACGGCTGTGGTCAGCCTACCGCCGGTGAGCTGCCGGTTGCCTCCTGTCGGGGCCGGTCGGGGCGCCTGTCGCGGCGGCCGTCGTGCCGGCCGTGGCTGGGGGCGGTCGGTGGGGCAGT
>NZ_WMLF01000024.1 GCF_014156695.1 Streptomyces durbertensis
GGAAGAGCCCTCGGGCGGCCGTGGGGAAGCCGCCGACGAGCAGTTCGCCCACCGGCTGGCCGCGGTGCGCCTCCAGTTCGGCGTGCGCGAGTTCGAGTTGGGACAGCACCCGGTCGGCGTGCCGGACGAGCAGCCGGCCGGCGTCGGTGAGCCGCACACCGCGGCCGTTCCTGGTGAGCAGCTGCTGCCCGGTCTCCCGCTCCAGCTTGGCCACCTGCTGGGAGACGGCGGAGGTGGTGACGTGCAGCGCCTCCGAGGCGGCGGTGACCGACCCGTGGCCGGCGATCGCGTGCAGCACGCGCAGACGCTCAAGACTCAGCATGCCGTCACGCTAGCGCGTCCGTCCGACGGGCCGGGCGGCCGTCGGGCTCAGCCGTAGCGGCCGGCGGGTGGCGGGGCCAGCGTGGTGCGGACCGCGTCGGCGAGCGCCGGCAGTTCGGTCGGGCGCACGTCGGACAGGGTCAGCCGCACACCGGGCGGCGAGGCGATCCGGAACCGCGAGCCGGGTGCCGCCGCCCACCCGGCGGCGAGCAGGCGGGCGACGGCCGACGTCTCGTCGGGGACCGGCACCCACACGTTCATGCCGCTGCGCCCCCGAGCCGGTACCCCGCGCCGGGCGAGCTCCTCCAGCAGCCGACGGCGGCGGAGGTCGTAGGCCGCGGAGACGGTGGCCGGATCGACGGCTCCGGTCTGCCACAGCCGGGCGACGGCGTCCTGGAGGAGGTGGCTCACCCATCCCGCGCCGAGCCGCTGTCGGCCGCTCAGCCGGTCGAGCGTGGCCTCGTCTCCGGTGACCACGGCCAGCCGCAGGTCGGGACCGTAGGCCTTGGCGGTGGAGCGGACGAACGCCCAGCGGCCGGTGGCGCCGCCGAGCGGGTGGAGGGGGAGCGTGGTGATGCCGTGGCCGTGGTCGTCCTCGACCAGGAGCGGGTCGGCGTCGCGCAGCAGGGCGCGGAGCGTGCCCGCGCGTTCGGCGGTGAGGGCGGCGCCGGTCGGGTTCTGGGCGCGGCAGGTGATCACCACGGCGCGGACCCCGGCGGACAGCGCGCGTTCGAGCTGGTCGGGTACCGGGCCGTCGTCGTCGGTGCCGAACGGCTCGGGCAGCAGGCCGAGGGCGGGCAGGAGGTCGAGCAGGCCGCCCCAGCCGGGGTCCTCGACGGCCACCCGGTCGCCGGGTCGCAGCCGGGTGGCGAGGATCCGCTCGATCGCGTCCAGCGCGCCCGAGGTGACGGCGAGCGGCCCGGGGGGAACGCCGTCGGCGGCCAGCGCGGCGGTGACCTGGGCGCGCAGTACCTCGCTGACCGGGGGCGCGCCGTAGAGCACCGGGCGTTCGGCGTGGCGGCGGGCGACGTCGGCGAGCACGTCGGCGAGCGCCGGCAGCAGCGCGGGGTCGGGGTTGCCGGAGGAGAGGTCCCTCACGCCGGGCGGGACCGGGGTGCCCAGCGCCTCGCGCGCGGTGCTGGCCGGACGGGCGCGGACCCGGCTGCCGCGTCGGCCGGCGGTCTCGATGACGCCGCGCTCCCGCAGCAGGCGGTAGGCGGCGGCGACGGTGTTCGGGTTGACGCCGATCCGCGCGGCGAGTTCGCGGATCGGCGTGAGGGGCTGCCCGGGGCTCAACTCCCCCGCGGCCACGGCCTCTTCGACGGTGGCCGCGATTCTCGCCGCACCGGCGCCCTCAAGACGATAAGCTTCTAGCACATAACCCAGTATGCACTAGTACGTAATCATCCGCAAGGAGAAGGCATGTCCGACGCCACCTCGCCGAATCCCACCGCCGCGAACGCCCCCGCCGCCGCGAACGCCGCGCCCTCGGGCGACGCCGGTTCCTATCCGCGTACCGACCGCACGGTCCCCAGCCGCTCACCGCAGCGCGCGGCGTACGACCGGGAGACCGTGCACGCGATACTCGACGAGGGCTACCTCTGCCACCTCGGCTTCGTACGGGACGGCGCGCCGGTGGTGCTGCCGACCCTGTACGCACGGATCGGCGAGACCCTCTACGTGCACGGCTCCACCGGCTCGCGCCCGCTGCTGGCCGGCCGGCGCGACCCCGGCGTCCCGGTGTGCGTGACGGTGACCCACGTCGACGGGCTGGTGCTGGCGAAGTCCGCGTTCCACCACTCCGTCAACTACCGTTCCGTGGTCGTGCACGGCACCGCCCGTCAGGTCACCGACCCCGATCTCAAGACACGGGCCCTGGACGCGCTCGTCGACCACGTGATCCCCGGCAGGGCCGCCGACTGCCGTCCGGGCAATGCCAAGGAGCTGGCCGCGACGGCGGTGCTCGCGCTCGACCTCACCGAGGTGTCGGCGAAGCTCCGGCAGGGCGGCCCCAACGAGGAGCCGGAAGACCTGTCACTCCCGCACTGGAACGGCGTCCTCCCGGTCCGGACGACCTACGGGCCGCTGGTCCCCGCCGAGGACCTCGACCCGGCGATCACCGCCCCCGGCTACCTGACGGGATACGCCCGCCCCTGACCGCGACTCGGCCGCCACCAGCGCCGCCACCGCCGTGAGCAGCACGGCCGTGCCGGCCACGGTGGTGGCCGTCAGGTGCTCCCCGAGCACCACCACGGCCAGCACGGCCGCGGTCACCGGCTCGATCAGCGCGATGACCGCCGCCGTCGCGGCCCGCACGGCCACCAGTCCGGTGAAGTACAGGCCGTAGGCCAGCGCGGTCGGCACGGCCGCCAGGTAGACCATCATCGGCAGCCAGTCGCCGGGTTCCGCCGAGACCGGCCACAGCCCCTCCCACAGCGCCGCCGGCAGCAGCAGGGCGGCGCCGACCGCGAACGAGGAGATCGTCGCGCCCAGCGGGTCGACGCTCTCGCCGGCCCTGGCGCGGTGCCGGGCCTGGAGGGTCATCGCGCTGTACCCGAGGGCGGACAGCAGCGCGTAGCCGACGCCGAGCGGGACCACCGTCCCGGAGCCGTCGGCGCCGCCGAGGACGAGGACGGCCAGGCCCGCCACGGCCGCCGTCACCGCCAGGGCGCCGCCCCGGCCCAGCCGTTCGGCCATCCACAGCCGCCCGCCGAGCGCGATCAGCACCGGTCCGGCGCCGAGGGTGACCACGGTGGCCACCGCCAGGCCGGTGGCGTGCACGGCGCCGAAGTAGGCGGTCTGGAAGACGGTCAGGCTCGCTCCGGTGGCCAGGGCACGGGCAAGCCGGCGGCGACGGGAGGCCCGGCGTCCGGCCCCGGCGGACCCCGCGGCGGCGCGCAGGCCGCGGCGGGTCCGCGGCAGCAGGAGCGGCGCCAGCAGCAGCAGACCGCCGGCCGTGCGCCAGAAGGTGAGCGCCACCGGCCCCAGGCCGCTGGTGTCGAACAGGACGGCCGCCGCCGCGCCGGCCGTGCCCCAGGCGACAGCGGCGATCAGGACGTAGAGCAGGCCCCGGCCCACGGGCAGGGCGGGTGCGTGGTCGAGCTTCATGAAGTGCTCCGCGGAAGAGGAGGAGTGACGAGGTCGCGTGTCCCGTGGGCGGGCGAGGGCGACCGGCCGCGCGACCGGTCACGGCCGTCGGCTGGATCCTCCTGAAGGGGCCCGCCCTACGCGGCGGGCGGCGGAAGCACTGTCTGGAGCATGGCCGCCACCCTAGGGACGACGGGCGGCGGTCGGCAAGTCCGCGGGGGCCGCCGGCAGCGGTCCCGGTCCCGCGGCCACCGGCTCGCTGGCCGCCGGGCGGGGCGCGGAGCGCTGGGCGATCAGCGCTCCGGCGAGCACCAGCGTGCCTCCGACGACCTGGGCCGCGCCCAGGTGCTCGGCGAGCACCACCCACGCCAGGACCGTCGCCACCACGGCCTCCAGGCAGGCGACGACCCCGGCGACCTGCGGCGACAGCCGCCGGACCGCCAACACGCCGGTGAGGTAGGCGGCCACGGTCGCCACCAGCACGATCCAGCCGAGCAGCAGCAGTGCCGGCACCTGGCGGCCGTCCATCGACGCCGAGCCGCCGAGCACCGACCAGTCCATCCGCCACGGCCTGGCGACGACGGTCAGCAGCAGGGCGCCGAACAGCAGGCCGTAGGCGATGACTCCGGCGGGTTCGGCCGGCGGCTTGTCCTCGCCGGCGGCGCTGCCGTGGTCGGCGAGCACGAAGTAGCCGACCTGGCAGCAGGCGGCGCCGAGCGCGAGCAGGATCCCGATCGCGTCGAAGCCGAGGCCCGCCCATATCTCGACGACAAACGCCAGGCCGGTCACCGCCAGGACCACGCCCACCCCGGCGGCGCGGGAGACGGGCCGCCGCTGCACAAAGCGCACCCAGCCGAGCAGCAGTGCCGGTCCGAGGTACTCGATGAGCAGCGCCACGCCCACCGGGATGCGGGAGATCGCCGCGAAGTAGCACGCCTGCACACCGGCGACGGCGAAGAGGCCGAAGCCCGCGAGCAGTGCCGGCCGCTCCCGCACCAGCCGCCGGTGACGCCAGGCCAGCGGCAGCAGCAGGACCGCGGCGCCGGCCGCCCGGAGCCAGGTGACGTGCAGGGGCGAGAGGCCGGCCTCGATGAGTGGTTTGGCCACCACTCCGGAGCCGCCGAAGGCGAGTGCCGAGGTCAGGGCCAGGATCAGGCCGACGCGCGAACGCGCGGCCGGCGACGGGGTGCTCTGGTGCATCCGGCCATGATGCCCAGCAACAACATGAGTGTCGAGACGTTAGCACCTGTCATCCAGAGTGTGAGACGCCGCCGGGCCGACCACCCCCGGCGGCTGCAACCCCCGGCCCGTCACCGCTCGTCTACGCCGGTGATCCGTCCACGGCCGCCGGAGGAGGAGCCCGTATTGCCGATCCGCGAGCAACACCGCCTGGAGGTCTGGATGGTGGCGCTGCCGGCGCCGGACGGGCGCCAGTTCGTCTACCGCGTGTACGCGCCGGGGGACGCGCTCCCGGGCGACGTGTTCTGGTCCGCCTTCCACTGCCACGAGGACACCGACTCGCACGCGCTGCCGCCGGTCTCGGACGCCTTCGACGCGGCGGAGATATGGCACCTCGGCTGACTCCCGGCACCACCGGGCGGGCCACCGCCACGCGATTGGCCGTGTCGCCGCCGGCCGCGCCCTCCTAGCCTCGTCCGCCATGAGGATCCGTTACGTGGACGCGTTCACCGACCGCCCGTTCGCCGGCAACCCCGCCGCCGTCGTCCTGCTGGACGACGGCGGCTTCCCACCGGACGACGCGCTGCGGCGGCTGGCCGCCGAGATCAACCTGTCCGAGACGGCGTTCGCCCACCGGCTGCCCGAACAGGCCGGGGCCGACTGGGCGCTGCGCTGGTTCACCCCGACCACCGAGGTGCGGCTGTGCGGGCACGCCACGCTCGCCACCGCGCACGTGCTGCGCACCGCCGCGGGCTGGTCCGGCCCGGTGCGCTTCGCGACGCTCTCCGGGGTGCTGGGCGCCGACGCGCTGGACGACGGCTCGGTGGTGCTCGACTTCCCGACCGCTCCGCTAGAACCCGCCGAACTGCCCGAGACGGCGCGGGACGCGCTGGGCACCCCGGTCCTGTCCGTCCACCACACCGGCGACAACGTGGGAGACCTGCTCGTGGAGGTCACCGACGAGGCCTCGGTGCGGGCGCTCGACCCCGACCTCGGCCGACTCGCGCTGCTCAGGGGCCGCGGTGTGATCGTGACCGCCCGCGCCGCCGAGGACGCCACCGGCCACGACTACGTCTCCCGGTGCTTCTTCCCCGCCGTGGGCATCGGCGAGGACCCGGTCACCGGCAGCGCGCACACCGCGCTGGCGCCCTTCTGGTCGCGCCGGCTCGGCCGGAACACCCTGACCGGACTCCAGGCGTCGGCGAGGACCGGCCTGGTCCGCACCGAGGTGCGCGGGGACCGCACGTTGCTGCGCGGCTCCGCCGTGACCGTCATCGAGGGCGACCTGCTGGTCCCGCTCACGGACTGAGCTCCCGGGGCCCCTGCCGGGGTCATGCGGTCGGCAGCCAGCCGACCTTGCCGGCGAGCAGGCCGTACCCGACAAACGCGACGATGTCGATCAGGGCGTGGGCCGCGACGAGCGGCCCCACCCTGCCCCACCGCCGGTACAGCCAGACGAAGATCACGCCCATCACCATGTTGCCCACCAGGCCCCCGATGCCCTGGTAGAGGTGGTAGAGGCCGCGGAGCCCGGCGCTCGCGGCCATCGCCGCGCCGGCTCCCCAGCCCAACTGGTCGAGCCGACGCAGCAGGTAGCCGACGACGATGACCTCCTCCAGCACCGAGTTCTGCACCGCGGAGAGGACGAGCACCGGGTACTTCCACCACACTTCCGGCAGCGATTCCGGCACGACGGTGAGGTTCAGCCCCGCCTGCCGGGCGCCCAGATACAGCAGTAGGCCGCTGCCGCCGATGGCGGCGGCGAGCAGGGCGCCCCGGCCGAGGTCGAAGCCGGGCCGACGCAGGTCGAAGCCGATCGCACGGGGACCGGCACCCTCGCGGCCCAGCAGGTGCAGCACCAGCAGCACCGGCACCAGGGCGGTGCTGATGCCGAAGAGCTGCCAGGCGAGGTCGAGCCAGGGCCGGTCGGGGGCGAGCGAGCGGTTCAGGTTGGCCGCCTGGTCGCTCAGCCCGCCGGGGCGGGTCAGCGCACCGGTGAAGCTGATCAGCGCGGCGGCCGCGCTGGCTCCCAGCGAGAGGGCCAGCACCAGCAGCGCCTCGTTCCGCAGCGTGCGTGGGCCCGGCCCGTTCGGCACCGGCTCCACGCCCGCCCCCACCGCTCCCCTGTCCTTGAACACCGGCCGCACACCCGCCTCCCGTCGCTCACGCCACCGTCCGCCGCCGGGGACGTCCACCGGGAGGTCCGCCGGATGCGGCAGCCCCCAGCTTGCCGTACCCGGCGGACGGTGGTCGGGGCGACCCGCGACGCTCGGACCGCCGGGGGCTCAGGGGCCGGGCGGCCAGGAGTGGACGGGCTCCCCGGTGCGGGCCAGTTCGCAGTACGCGCGGACCGTCGCGGCCAGCGCCTTCTCCCGGTCGAGCCCTCCCTCACGGGCGCGGTGGTAGGCGGCGGCCTGCCAGGAGGCGCCGTTGGTCCGGCGCGCGCAGCGCTGCTCGATGACACCGAGGTAGCGGTCGCGGTCCCCGGGCTCGACCCCCCAGGCGTCCAGCCCGGCGGCGGCCGCCGGCAGCAGATCGTCGCGCACCAGACGCTCCACCGGCAGGGTGGCCAGGCCGCCACCCCGGCCCGCGCGCGGCCAGGTCAGCCGGGCGTCGATGCCGTGCCGGCAGGCGGCGTCGAAGTTCTCGGCCGCCCGCTCGAAGGGCATCCTCGTCCACACCGGCCGGGGGTCGTCGGCCAGCGCCCGGACCAGGCCGTAGTAGAACGCGGTGTTGGCCAGGACGTCGGTCACCGTCGGGCCCGCCGGCAGCACCCGGTTCTCCACCCGCAGGTGCGGCACCCCGTCGGCGACCCCGTACACCGGCCGGTTCCAGCGGTAGATCGTGCCGTTGTGCAGGACGAGTTCGGCGAGCGAGGGCACGCCACCGCCGTCGAGCACCTCAAGCGGGTCCTCCTCGTCGCGGATCGGGATCAGCGCGGGGAAGTAGCGCACGTTCTCCTCGAAGAGGTCGTACGCGGAGCTGATCCACCGCTCCCCGAACCAGGTGCGCGGCCGCACCCCCTGGTCGCGGTACTGCGGCGGGCGGGAGTCCGTCGACTGGAGGAACAGCGGCACCCTCGACTCCCGCCACAGCTCCCGACCGAAGACAAACGGCGCGTTCGCGCCCACCGCCACCTGAACGGCCGCGGCGGCCTGCGCGGCGTTCCACACCCCGGGGAAGCGCGCGGGTGTCACCTGGAGGTGCAGCTGCACCGAGGTGCAGGCGGCCTCCGGGGCGATCGACCCCGCGACGTAACGCAGGTGCTCCACGCCCTGGATGTCCAGGACGATCTCCTCGCCCCTGGCGGCCATGATCTGGTCGTTGAGCAGGGTGTACCGGTCGGCCGCCGAGAGGTTGGCGGCGACCAGGTCCTCCCCGGTGAGGGTGGGCAGAATGCCGATCATCACGATGCCGGCGGCGACCTCGCCGGCCTTCCGGTCCGCGTACGCCAGCCCGGTGCGCAGTTCCTCCGCCAGTTGGTCCAGCACTCGCCCGGTCAGCGGATGCGGAAGGATATTCACCTCCAGGTTGAACTGCCCGAGTTCCGTCTGGAAATCCTGGCTCCCGATGCGGTCGAGCACCTGGGCGTTCTTCATCCGAGGCATCCCGTCGGAGTCGGCGAGATTCAATTCGATCTCCAGCCCCATCAGGTTCCGCGGCCGGTCGAAGCGCCGCTCGGCCAGCAACCGGTCCAGCGCCTCCAGGCACCGGTTCAGCTTCTCCCCGTAGCGCCGCCGTTCCGCCGGGCCGAACGCCTCGGCGGCAACCTTCTCGCCCATGGGCGGGTCCCCTCCTTGTGTGAGCGTGCCCGGATGATGCCCCGCGAGAAGCCGGATAACGCTCCGCGCCGGGCGGGCGGCGGTTTATGCTCCCTCCGTACGGACCTGCGGCACATTCAGGCGGCATACGGCCGGCTGGCCGGACGACGACGATGGCCTTACCGTCGGACGGTCGGGATCAGGCCGTCCGAGGGGCCCGACGATTACGACGTCAGGGGTTCTCCATTTGACACGCCCCTGCTTGGAGCCCCACGCTACCCGACCGGATTTAACCTTGCCGGATATGCGGGCGGCCGCTAGCCGAAACACCTACCGAACAACTCTCGTATAAACTCCGCCGAAGAGGCCGCATCCCCGTCCTTCTTCGGCGAGCGGCACCTGCATCCACTCCCCCTGCACTCCGCCGCGCACCGCATGGACGGCCTCACCGTCCGGCCGTGTCGGGGCGACCCCGAGTCTCCCGAGTGAGAGGCGACCACCATGCCCCTGCATGCCCGCAAGGCCCCTCCGGCCGCACTGCGCACCGTCCTGGCCGCCCTCGACTCCACCCCGGCCTCCCATGCCACCGGCAGGCTGCGCGCGGCGCTCGCGCTGGGCACCCCGCTCACCCCGGAGGCCGCGCTCCCGCTGTACCTGCTCGGCGGTGTGCGCGGCGGCACGCCGCGGTCCCAGGCCGCCGGCTGGCGCTTCCTCGTCCGCCAGGCGGAGCGCACGGTGGTCACCGCCGACGCCACCCCGACAGCCGACGGCTGGGTGTTCTCGCATTTCGCGGAGGGGCCCTACGCCGACTCCGTGGAACGGTGTCTGCTGCTCGCCGACACCCTCACCGGGCCGTACGAACCGCGCCTGCTGTCCGTACCGGAGCTGTACATGATGGCCCTGTGGCTGCACGGCCTCGGCTCCGCCGAACGGCCGGACGACATCGCCGAGACCGACCTGCTCGTCCCGCTCAGCCCGGCTCCGCCGGGCGTCGCCGCCAACCGGCCTCACCGGGCCCGGGAACTGCTGCCGCTGCTGACGGAGCGCCTGGCCGCGCCGGTGGGGCTGATGCGCACCGCCTGAAACCCGAGGACCGGCGGGCACGGGCACACGGACCGGCGGCACACAGGCGGCCCGTTCCGACAGCCGGGGTGACGAGGAGGCCCTGCCTCCCGTCACCCCGGCTGTCGGCGTTCGACGCGGTTCCTCCGTTCGGTGGGCAACCGCCGGACCGCGTGACGCGTCTCACACGAGTGAGTACCACGATCGGGGATTCTCCTGCGGAACGCGCGTCCGCGGGACAACACTGGGACCGGCAACCGGATCGGACGGGGGAGCGGCGATGACCGGCGACAGCCACGGGGCGCGGAGCGTCCCACCCGCGACAAGCACGTCAGCGACAACCTCACACAGCCCAGTCAGCGTTGGACCAGTCATGCCGGACACGCCGGCCGCCCACCGGGCGGCGAGCACGTCCAGCCCCACAGCGACGCCACACCGAAAGAACCCCACCATGTGCCCGCACCAACCGCAGTGCCCCTCCGCCGACTCCGCCGACCGGGAGGCCGCCCACCTGGTGGCCCACCACCCCGAGCAGGGCTGGAGTCTGCTGTGCAACGGCGTCGTCTTCTTCGAGGACACCGGCGAGCTGCTGCCGGACGGCCAGGTCATCGCCCCGCACCGGCCGCTGGGTCCGGAGCACGTGACCACCGCGGCCTGACCGGCGTGAACGGGCGGAGCCCCGACCGGTCGGCCGGGGCTCCGCCGTCGCTACGGCGCACGAGGGGGGTGAGCGTCGCTCAGCCGTCGTACTCCTCCATCGGGGGGCAGGAGCAGACGAGGTTCCGGTCGCCGAAGGCGCCGTCGATGCGGCGTACCGGCGGCCAGTACTTGTCGGCGGCGCGCACACCGGGCGGGAACGCGGCCGTCTGCCGGTCGTAGGGAAGGTCCCACTCCCCCGCGAGCTGTTCGGCGGTGTGCGGGGCGCCCCGCAGCGGGCTGCTCTCCGCGTCCCACGCGCCCTCGGCGACCTGCTCGATCTCCGCGCGGATCGCGATCATCGCGTCGCAGAAGCGGTCGAGTTCGGCGAGGTCCTCGCTCTCGGTCGGCTCGATCATCAGGGTGCCCGCGACCGGGAACGACATCGTCGGCGCGTGGAAGCCGTAGTCGATGAGGCGCTTGGCGACGTCGTCGATGCTCACCCCGGTCGCCTTGGTCAGCGGGCGCACGTCGATGATGCACTCGTGCGCCACGAGGTTGCCCGGACCGGTGTAGAGCACCGGGTAGTGCGGCTCCAGACGCTTGGCCACGTAGTTGGCGCTGAGCACCGCGACCTGCGTGGCGCGGCGCAGCCCCTCGGCGCCCATCAGCCGCACGTACGCCCAGGAGATCGGCAGGATGCCGGCCGACCCCCAGGGCGCGGCCGAGATCGGGCCGATGCCGGTGGCGGGCCCCGCGGTGGGCTGGAGCGGGTGGTTGGGCAGGTAGGGCGCCAGGTGGGCGCGGACCGCCACCGGGCCGACACCCGGACCGCCGCCGCCGTGCGGGATGCAGAACGTCTTGTGCAGGTTGAGGTGGGAGACGTCGGCGCCGAAGCGTCCCGGCTTGGCGAGGCCGACAAGCGCGTTGAGGTTCGCGCCGTCCACGTAGACCTGACCGCCCGCGTCGTGCACGGCCGCGCAGATGTCGGTGATGTGCTCCTCGAACACACCGTGCGTCGAGGGGTAGGTCACCATCAGGACGGCCAGCTCGTCGCGGTGCTTCTCGATCTTCGCCCGCAGGTCGTCGGTGTCCACGTCGCCGTTCTCGCCGGTCGCGACGACTACCACCTTCATGCCGGCCATCACGGCGCTCGCGGCGTTGGTGCCGTGCGCGGAGGACGGGATCAGGCACACCGTGCGCTGGTCGTCGCCGTTCGCCCGGTGGTAGGCGCGGACCGCGAGCAGACCGGCCAGCTCACCCTGGGAACCCGCGTTGGGCTGGATGGACACCTTGTCGTAGCCGGTGACCTCGGCCAGCCGCTCCTCCAGCTCGCGGATCAGCGTGAGGTAGCCCTCGGCCTGCTCCACCGGGGCGAAGGGGTGCAGCGCACCGAACTCCGGCCAGGTGACCGGCTCCATCTCGGTGGTGGCGTTGAGCTTCATCGTGCAGGAGCCGAGCGGGATCATTCCGCGGTCCAGCGCGTAGTCCCGGTCGGCGAGGCGGCGCAGGTAGCGCAGCATCGCGGTCTCGGAGCGGTGCTGGTGGAAGACCGGGTGGTCCAGGTAGTCGCCCTGGCGCAGCAGGGCGGCGGGCAGGGCGTCGGCGGTGGCCGCGTCCAGCTCTTCGACATGCCCGGAGTCGGCGGCGCCGCTCACCCCGAACGCGCGCCAGACGGCGTCCAGCTGGGCGCGGGTGGTGGTCTCGTCGCAGGCGACGCCCACCAGGTCGGCGTCGACCAGGCGCAGGTTCACCCCGTTGTCCCGGGCGGCCTCGACGACCTCGGCGGCACGGCCGGGCACCCGGGCGGTCACCGTGTCGAAGAACGCGTCGTGGACGATCTCCACGCCGCCGGCCCGCAGTCCGGCGGCGAGCACCGCCGCGTAGCGGTGGGTGCGGCGGGCGATCGCGGCGAGCCCGTCCGGGCCGTGGTAGACGGCGTACATGCCGGCCATGACGGCGAGCAGCACCTGGGCGGTGCAGATGTTGCTGGTGGCCTTCTCCCGGCGGATGTGCTGCTCACGGGTCTGCAGCGCCAGCCGGTAGGCCTTGTTGCCGTCCGCGTCGACGGAGACGCCGACGAGCCGGCCGGGCAGACTGCGGGCGAACTTCTCCCGGACGGCCATGAAGCCCGCGTGCGGACCGCCGAAGCCCATCGGCACGCCGAACCGCTGGCTGCTGCCGACGGCGATGTCGGCGCCCAGTTCGCCGGGCGAGGTGAGCAGCGTCAGCGCGAGCAGGTCGGCGGCGACGGTCACCACCGCGCCCAGCTCGTGCGCCCGCTCGATGAGCGCCCGGTGGTCGCGGACCGCGCCGGAGGCGCCCGGGTACTGGAGCAGCACGCCGAACACACCGCGCTCGGCCACGTCGGCCGGGATGCCGTCGGCCAGGTCGGCGACGACCACCTCGACGCCGGTCGGCTCGGCCCGGGTCTCGATGACCGCGATCGTCTGCGGCAGGCAGTCGGCGTCCACGAGGAAGACGCCCTTCTTGACCTTGCCGACGCGCCGGGAGAGCGCCATCGCCTCGGCCGCGGCGGTGCCCTCGTCGAGCAGCGAGGCGCCCGAGGTGGGCAGGCCGGTCAGGTCGGCGACGACGGTCTGGAAGTTGAGCAGCGCCTCCAGCCGTCCCTGGGAGATCTCGGGCTGGTAGGGGGTGTAGGCGGTGTACCAGGCCGGGTTCTCCATGACGTTCCGCAGGATCACCGGTGGGGTGAAGGTGCCGTGGTAGCCCAGGCCGATCATCGGCGCCAGGACCTGGTTGCGGTCCGCGAGCTCGCGCAGTTCGGCGAGGACCTCGGCCTCGGAACGGGCGTCGGGCAGGTCCAGTGCCTCGGCGCTCTTGATCACGTCGGGCACGGCGGCGGCGGTCAGCTCGTCCAGCGAGCCGTAGCCGACCTGCGCCAGCATCTTGGCCTGGTCGGCGGCGTCCGGGCCGATGTGGCGACGGGTGAAGGGAACGCCCTGCTCGAGGGCGGCGAGCGGCGTGCGTTCTTGAGTCATCTGCGGAGGCCTCCTGGTCTTATCGACCTGCGGGGGCACCACGGCGTCGGTGCCCGTCGGCCTCCCCCTCTGTCATCACGACCTGAGAGCTTCACCGGCACGCTGGCCGCGCGCCGGCTTTCACCGTCGGTGAGGAGGGGCTTCGGCGCTGTGCCGACCATGGCCCGCCCTGCTTTCCAGAGTGACCTCGTCCGCACGGTACGTGAGCCTGAGAGATTCCGGGGAGGGTTTGCTCCTTCGGCGCCGCCGGTCCTGGACCGACGGACTCTCCCGTGTGGGGTCAACAGCCGCTTCCGAGCCTACCAGCGACGTGTTCGAACGGGGTCGCGCGCTCTCGACTGGCCGTCCGGACAAAAGTGCACTTCTGTAGAAGGTGAGGGGTTGCCGGCGGCGCAGTCAGCGACGCCTACGTGTGGGAGGAACCGTGCAGACCGACATTGACCCACGGAGTTTGATCGGACGCAAAGCCTTCGACCGGGACGGAACGAAGATCGGCACAGTCGACGAGGTGTACCTCGACGACGCCACCGGGGAGCCGGAGTGGGCGGCTGTCCGTACCGGGCTGTTCAGCAGGGACGCCTTTGTCCCGCTGGCGCCCAGCGAGCTGGTGGACGACGTCCTGCGAGTGCCGTACGAACGGGCGTTGATCAAGGAGGCGCCGGACTTCGGCGTCGGCCGGCATCTCTCGCCCGAGCAGGAACTCCAGCTCTACCACCACTACGGGCTTGATCTTCCGTCCGACGCCGAGCGGCGCGAGGAACCGCCGCCGGACCAGGACTTCGGCCAGGTCGCGGGCCAGGGCGACGAGTAGGGCGCGGGCCCGCCCGGTCGGCGGCGAAGGGCCGCCGGCCCGGCTTCTGGTGTGCTCTCGGCGTCAGGTCTGCCGGCTTTCGATCTGCCGGCTTTGTGTCACCGGTTGCCGTCCGGCTCCGGGCCGGGCAGCAACGGCAGCGGATCGGCCGCGGTGAGGTCGGGGTCGTCGACGGCGAAGGTGCGGACGCGCCCGGGTGGCGAGGCGGGCGTCTCGAAGCGCACGGTGACCCTTCCGACGCCGCTCCCCTGCACCCAGCCGGGCCCCCACGCGGCGTGCCAGACGTCCGCCCCGGGCTGCCAGCGCCTCGGGGACGCGGACGCCGGTGTACCGCCGCTCGCGCCCGGCTGGCGGGCGCCCGGCGCGCCAGCGCCTTCCGGGACGGCCGGCCGCCCGGGCGCCGCGTCGCCCGCCGTCGACGAGCGGGGGCCGGCCGCCGCCAGTGCCTGGGCGAACAGGTCCTCCTGGGTGAAGTCCGCGAGGCCGCTCACCCCGACACCGAGCAGCCGTACGCCCTCGCTGATGTCGACGGCCGCGACAAGCCGCCCCGCGGCCTCCCTGATCACCCCGGAGTCGTCCGTCGGTCCGCGCAGCGTCTCGCTCCTGGTCAGCGTGGTGAAGTCGTGTCTTCGCACCTTGACCGAGACCGTGCGGGCGGAACGCCCGGCCCGCCGCAGCCGGCCGGCGCACCGCTCGGCCAGCTCCGCGACCTTCAGCGCGATCAGTGCCCGCTCGGTGACGTCCTCGTCGTAGGTGTCCTCCACGGAGACCGACTTCGACTCGCGCTCGGCGACCACCGGGCGGTCGTCGGCGCCCAGGGCCATCGTGTGCACGGCGGCGCCGTGCGCCGAGCCCAGCAGCCGCACCAGCTCCCGTCTGTCCGCCGAGGCGGCCTCGGCCACCGTGTGGATGCCGGCGCGCCGCAGCGTCTCGGCGGTGGCGGGGCCCACCCCGGGCAGCGCGCGCACCGGAAGGGCGTCCAGCACTTCCCGCTCGGTGTGCCGCTCGATGACCAGCAGACCGTCCGGCTTGGCCCGCTCCGAGGCGATCTTCGCGAGCGTCTTGGTACGGGCGAGGCCGACGGACGCGCTGAGCCCGGTGGCCGCGACGATCTCGGCGCGCAACCGCTCACCGGCCGCGCGGGCCGCCCGCGCGCCGGGCTCGGTGGGCCCCGCCTCCAGGTCGACGTACGCCTCGTCCAGGCTGAGCGGCTCGACCAGGGGCGAGAACGCGGCCAGTCTGGCCATCACCAGCTCGCTGTTCTGCCGGTACGCCTCGAACCGAGGGACGAGGAAGGCTGCCTGCGGGCAGTGGCGGCGGGCCTGGGACATCGGCATCGCCGAGTGCACCCCGAAGACCCGGGCCTCGTAGGAGGCCGTCGCCACCACGCCCCGGGGGCCGAGCCCGCCGACGATCACCGGTCTGCCCCGGAGGCTGGGCTTGGCGGCCTGCTCGACGGACGCGTAGAACGCGTCCATGTCGAGGTGCAGGATCGTCGGGGCGTCTCTCACAAGGCCGATGGTGCCGCACGGCACTGACAACGCGGGCCGTGGAACACGCCAGCGAGCCGGCCGTGCCGGCAGGTGGGACCCTAGCCGGCGCGGTTGCGGCGGCGGGCCAGCTCGTCGGCCGGGTTGTCGCGGACGATGGTCTCGCCGGTGTCGACGCACTCGGCGTGCAGTTGGGCGAGCGCGCCCTCGACGTCCCGCCACACCACGCCCACCGCGATGCCGAAGACGCCCTGCCCGCCTTGGAGGAGTTCGGCGACCTCGTCCGGTGAGGAGCACTCGTAGACGGTGGCGCCGTCACTCATCAGGGTCATCTGGGAGAGCACGCCGCTGCCCTGGCTGCGCAGGTGCCGCACGGCGGTGCGGATGTTCTGGAGCGAGACGCCGGTGTCCAGCAGCCGCTTGACGATCTTGAGGACGACCACGTCCCGGAAGCTGTAGAGGCGCTGGCTGCCCGAGCCGTGGGCCGGCCGCACGCTGGGCTCCACGAGGCCCGTCCTGGCCCAGTAGTCGAGCTGCCGGTAGGTGATCCCCGCCGCCGCACACGCCGTCGGGCCCCGGTAGCCGACCTCCTCGCTCCGCCGCCTGGCCGCGGGAACACGTCTTGCGACGGGCGGCGCCGTGGCTTCGGGCAACGGACAGGGGTTCGCCGCGCTGCTCTCGCCGGTGCTGCTCACGCCGACCCTCCGTCCCTTCACATCCCGTGGACACTCCGGGATCTGCCTCAATGACGGTAGATAGTCACCAGGGGTGCGTCAACCATCGCCGCGCTCGGCACGCCGAGTGATGGTCCCCCAAAGAGTGGTTTTGCGTGCCCGCCCAGCGGGAAGAATGGCCGGTTGGCGTCGTACGGCCCGACCGGGCGGCGTGAAGGGCCCCGGGGGCGGCCCGAACGAGGCCGCCCCGGAGCCGGTGGTCACTGGTTGCTCGTACCGAAGTCCTCGGGCGAGATCTGGTCGAGGAACTCGCGGAACTTCTCCACCTCGTCCTCCTGCTCGTCGGGGATGGCGATGCCCGCGTCATCGAGCACCCCCTCGCTGCCGTAGATGGGCGTGCCCATGCGGAGCGCGAGCGCTATGGCGTCGGACGGACGGGCGCTGACCTCGACCCCACCGGCGAAGACCAGCTCGGCGAAGAAGACGCCCTCCCGCAGGTCGGTGATGCGGACCGCGGTGAGTTCCTGCCCGACGGCTTCCAGTACGTCCTTGAAAAGGTCATGCGTCAGCGGCCGGGCGGGAGTCATGCCCTGCTGGGCGAAGGCGATCGCGGTCGCCTCCCCCGGTCCGATCCAGATGGGGAGGTAGCGATCGCCTCCCACTTCGCGCAGAAGCACGATCGGCTGGTTGGAGGGCATTTCCACCCGGACACCCACGACGTCGAGCTCGTTCACACAGCAACCCTAGGACGTGTACGGCGGGTTTGGATAGTCGGGCACGGGCGGACGGCCCGATACCGCCTCCGGACGGCTCCACCGCGGCCTTTCCGCCGCCGCCTTCCGCCGTGCCCCCGGCGCGCCGCCGTCCGCGACCGGCTGCGTCGACAGCCGGGTCAGCGCAGCCGGTCGCGGACGGCGGCGTCGAGGTAGGCCGCGTGCAGCCGCGCGGAGAGCGCCGCCACGTCCCGCGCGGTCGCCTCCGCGTGGGCGCGGGTCTGCGGGTTGCGGTGCCGGCGCAGTGGGGCCACCAGCTGCTCGATCAGCCCCGCCTCCCGCTCGGCCGCGGCGCGGGCGACCCTGAGATGACGCGCTTCGAGACCGTGCCGGCCCAGCTCGGCGACCAGGCGGGCGGTGGCGACCGTCTCGGCGCTGTACCGCCCGTCGGACTCCGCGCGCACCAGGCCGTAGGACTCCCACTCGGCGAGCTGCTCCTCCTCGGCGCCCACGGTGCCCAGCAGCTCCTCGCGGCTGGCGCGCCGCGGCGCCTCGGGCTCCTCCGGGGCGTCCGGCCGGCCGGCGTCGCCCGGCGGGGACGGCGAGGGCAGCGGTACCGGCTCGCCGCGGTCCTCCGCGTCGAGGTGTTCCCTGATCACCCGCAGGGGAAGGTAGTGGTCGCGTTGTATCCGCAGCACCCGGGTCAGCCGCTCGACGTCCTCGGCGGAGAACTTGCGGTAGCCCGAGGGCGTGCGCTGCGGCTCGACCAGCCCCTCCGACTCCAGGAAGCGGATCTTCGAGATCGTGATCTCGGGGAACTCGTCGCGCAGCAGACTCAGCACGGCGCCGATGCTCATCGGACCGCGGTCCGCGGTGGCGGTGCCGTCACCGGCACCGCCCGACGGTTGATGAAGCATGAACCTTCCCTCGCGGGGTTGTCAGATGCTTCGCTGGCCCGTGAAGAAGACCAGCCGGAACTTGCCGATCTGGACCTCGTCGCCGTTGTTGAGCACAACCTGGTCGATCGGCTCGCGGTTGACGTACGTGCCGTTGAGGCTGCCGACGTCGGCCACGGTGAACACCCCGTCCGGTCCGCGCCGGAACTCCACGTGGCGACGCGAGACGGTGAAGTCGTCCAGGAAGATGTCGCTCTGCGGGTGCCGGCCGGCGGTGGTCAGCTCGCTGTCCAGCAGGAACCTGCTGCCCGAGTTCGGGCCGCGCCGGACGATCAGGAGCGCGGAGCCCGCGGGCAGCGCCTCCACGGCGGCCAGCGCCTCCGGCGACAGCATGGGCGTCTGCCCTGTCGCCTCGGCGTCGTACGCCTCAAGACCGGTGATCGAGATGGTGGAGGTGGTCTCGGACGGCCGCTCGGCCGCCGCGCCACCCCCCAGGGGCGCGCCGCAGTGGGAGCAGAAGCGGCTGGACTCGGCAGCCTGGCTCCCGCACCTCGCGCATACCGGCAAGTGGAACCCTCCACCCGTACTCGAGGCTGATGGTGCATCGAAACCTATGCGGCCCGCACCGCCCTGGTCAACAGAAACCACGCCAGGTCGGGCGGAAGTGTCACCTTCCGCCGTAGCGACCTCGTCGCGGAACATGGGGCGCCCGGCGCCGTCGGCCGACGCCGGGTCCGGCTCGGCGCCGCCGCGCGGCGCCCGGTGCCGGGGGGCGCCGTCGCCGGCGTCCTGGCGCTTGCCGAACAACTTCGAAAAGAAACTCACGGGCGATTCCCCTCGCACGAAACAGGCCGGCCCGTGGGGCAGGACAGACAGTTTGTTCTCACACAGGCCGATCCGGACATCCTGACAACGTCGGCCGCCTTCCGACAGTTTCCCCCACCGGATGCTCCGCGACCGTGCCGCCCCCCGAAATGGATCATCGCCGACCTCACTGCGATGACGACCGAGCGTAGTCAGGCCGCTTCGCGGTTCGCAAGGCGTCCACGACGATCTTCTCCGACGGTTCGATGGTCACGGTGGCCTGCTCCTTCTGGAGCGTCTGCACCACACCACCGGGGATGTTCAGCGCCGGCTCGAGGTCCTGCGGTTTGCCGATGACGTCGAAGCGGTAGGGGGCGGTGACCTTCCGCCCGTCGATCCGCACACCGCCGCTGGCGTCCGAGAAGAACGTCTCGGCGACCACGCGCACGCCGTTGACCTGGATCGCCTCGGCGCCGGCCGCGCGCAGCTCCTGGATGGCGTCCAGCAGCTTGTCGGCCTCGACGACGCCGCGGGGATCACCGATCTCGAAGTGGATGCCCGGCCCCTGGGCCGCGACCGTACCGGCCAGCACGCCGAGCTGGCGTTCCCGCTCGCGGGTCTGCCGGCGGGCCTCCTCGGCCTGGTCCGAGCTGTTCTCCAGCTCCGAGCGCTGGCGTTCGAGGCGGGTCTTCTCGTCCTCCAGCCTGGTGGTGCGGTCGTCCAGCTCGTCGAGGATGCGCACCAGGTCCTCCTGGCGGGCGCCGCGCAGCGCGCTGCCCTCGCTGGTCTGCCGCACCTGGATGGCCAGGCCGAGCCCGAGCACGAACAGCAGCAGGGCCACCACAAGCTGGTTGCGGTTGATCCGCGGCGGCCACAGGCCGGACGCGAGCCGCTGCCGGCCGCTCGGCGCCGCGGCCGCGGGCGCCACCTCGGCGCCGCCCGGCCCGGGCTCCTCGACCGCCGACCGGCCGGCCGCCGGTTCGCCGCTCGACGGTTCGGCCCTCGCCTCGCCACCCGAGGGCTTCCCACCCGACGGTCCGCTGCCCGACGGGGCGGTCGGGGGCCTCTCGGCGGGCTGGAGCTCGCCGGCGGCGCGCGGGCGTTCCTCCGCCCCGGCCGTCTCCTCGGGCCGCTCCTGGGCGCGCCTGCCGTCCGCGGGCACGTCCGGCTTCCCGTCGGCCTCGGGTGTGGCGGGCTCGGGCCGCTCCGGCTCGGGGGTGTCGGGGTTCTTCGGTTCGTCGGCCATGTCACTCACGCCCGGAAGACGTGCCGCCGGATCGCGGCGGCGTTGGAGAAGATGCGGATACCGAGGACGACGACCACTCCCGTGGAGAGCTGGGCGCCGACGCCGAGCTTGTCCCCGAGGAACACGATCAGCGCCGCCACGACGACGTTCGACAGGAAGGACACGACAAAGACCTTGTCGTCGAAGATGCCGTCCAGCATCGCACGCAGACCGCCGAAGACGGCGTCCAGCGCCGCGACCACCGCGATGGGCAGATAGGGCTCGACGGCCGTGGGTACGACGGGCTGGAGCACCAGACCCGCCACGACGCCGACGATGAGTCCCAGTACGGCGATCACCTTGTGCTGCCCTTCCCTCTCTCCAACGGTTCCGCACTCCTCACGTTCAGGCTCGGCGCGGCCGGCAGCCGCACCTCGTCCTGGACGGAGATGCTGGTGCGGATGCCGTAGTTCTCCTGAAGCACGTGCAGGTACTGGCCGTCGGCGCTGTCCTGGAACGTGGTGCTGAGATTCCGCCCGTCACCGACGGCGAGCACCGTGTACGGCGGTACCAGCGGCTTGTTGTCGACGAGTATGGCGTCGCCGGCCGCCCGGATCGCGGAAAGCGCCGTGAGCCGCTGGTCGTTGACCGAGATCGCCTCGGCACCCGACTCCCACAGCCCGTTGACCACACGCTGGAGGTCGCGGTCCCGGAGCCGGCCGGTGTCGGCGAAGCCGCTGCTCTCGCGCGGGCCCCCGCCATCGCCTCCGCTGCCCTTGGCGTCGTCGACGACCAGCTTCACCCCCGGGCCCTGCACCGGTGTCGCGGCGGCGAGCAGGGCGACCAGTTCGCCGGAGTCCCCGCCCTCGTGCCGCAGGGCCTCCCGCTGCATGCGGGCGACCGACTCGCGCAGGGTGGCCAGCTGCCGCTGCAGCTCGTCGGCTTCCCGGGTGCCGTCCTCGACACGGTCGATGAGTTCCTGCCGTTCCTTGGCCACCGTGGGCGCCGCCACCTGCGCCTGCGCCGCGCCCAGCGTCACCACCAGCGCCGCGAGCACCAAGCCGAAGGCCAGTCCGAGCTTGGCCCGCAGGGTGCGGGGCAAGCCGGACCGGCCCTCCTCACCCCGGCGAGCGGCCGCCTCCGCGTAGCCGTCGTCGAGGCTGTGTTCCATCACGTTGTTGAGCAACGACATGGAGGCGTCCGGTCGCGCAGGTCGTCCGCCGGCCTTCTCCACCGGTTGCTGCTGCGACATGCCGCACATCGTCGCACGTCCGACCGGCTGGTGCCGAACGGACCCCGCACGCCGCGCCCGGAGGTCAACTCCCCCACGTCACGGGCTGTGTCCGACCGGTCAGCGGCCGGCGTTCTCCACCACCGCCGACCACTCGTCGAGCAATGCCTCGGCCGACGTGGAGTCCGGCCCCTCGGCCCACAGGTGGGTGACCGCCTCCGCCGGGTCCGGCAGGACCATGACCCAGCGGCCGTCGGGTTCGACGACGCGCACACCGTCGGTGGTGTCCACCTCCCGGTCCCCCGCCGCCTCCACGACCTGCCGCATGACCAGGCCCTTGACCGCCCACGGGGTGGCCAGGTCCCGGCGCAGCACATGGGCCCGGGGGATGCGCGCGTCGATCTGGCTCAGCGTGAGCTGGGTGCGCGCGACCAGACCGACCAGCCGGACGAAGGCGGCGGCACCGTCGAAGACGGAGCTGAACTCCGGCACGATGAAGCCACCGCGCCCGTCCCCGCCGAAGATCGTGCCCTCCTCCCGGCCGACCCGGGTCAGATCGTCCGGTGACGTGGTCGTCCACTCGACCTGCGTGCCGTGGTAGGCCGCGACCTGCTCGGCGATGCGGGTCGTTGTCACCGGGAGCGCCACCCGGCCGCTGCGCCGCTCGGCGGCCACCAGGTCGAGCAGGACGAGCAGCGTCCGTTCGTCCTCGATGATCCGGCCGCGCTCGTCGACGAGGGAGAAGCGCTCACCCACCGGGTCGAAGCGGATGCCGAAGTCGGCACGCGCCGAGCCGACGATCTCGCCGAGCCGCACCAGGCCCGCCCGGCGTTCCTCGACGGTCTCGGTGGGACGCGCCTCGTTCAGCCCCGGGTTGATGGTGAGGGAGTCGACGCCGAGCCGGCCCAGCAGGCTGGGCAGGACCAGGCCGGCGCTTCCGTTCGCCGAGTCGACCACGATCTTCAGCCCGGCCTCGGCCACACCGCTGGTGTCGACCGCCCGCAGCAGCGCGCCGGTGTACGCGTCGAACACGCTGGACGGGAAGCGGAGGTCGCCGATCTCGCCGGGGAACGCCCGCCGGTACTCCTGCCGGGCGTACACCCGGTCCAGCTTGCGCTGGCCGGCCTGCGAGAGGTCGGCGCCGCGCTCGTCGAAGAACATGATGTCCACCGACTCCGGCAGCCCCGGCGTGGTGCGGATCATGATGCCACCGGCGTTGCCCCGGGCGGTGAGCTGGCGCGCCACCGGAAGCGGCACGTTCTCCAGGTCGGTGACGTCGATGGCGCTCGCCTGGAGTGCCGAGATCATGGCTCTCTTCAACGCGCGCGCACCACGCGAGTGGTCACGCGCGGTGGTGACCGTGGAGCCCTTCTTCAACGTGGTCGCGTACGCGCCCGCGAGCCGGACCGCCAACTCCGGGGTGATCTCCACGTTCAGGATGCCGGAGACGCCGCGCGCGCCGAACAGGTGTGCCTGGCCCCGCGACTCCCAGATGACGGAGGTGTTGACGAAAGCGCCCGCCTCAACCGTCTTGAACGGGTAGACGCGGACGTTGCCCTGGACGATCGACTCCTCGCCGATGAAGCACTCGTCGCCGACGACCGCGCCGTCCTCGATCCTGGCGGCACGCATCACGTCGGTGTTCTTGCCGATGACACAGCCGCGCAGATTGCACTGCGGGCCGATGTACACGTTGTCGTGCACCACGGCCTTGTGCAGGAAGGCGCCGCTCTTGACCACGACGTTCGACCCGACGACCGTGTGCTCGCGGACCTCGGCCCCGCCCTCCACCTTCGCGTAGTCGCCGATGTACAGCGGTCCGCGCAGGACGGCGTCGGGATGCACCTCGGCGCCTTCCGCCACCCACACGCCGGGAGAGATCTCGAAGCCGTCGATCTCGACGTCGACCTTGCCCTCCAGCACGTCGGCCTGAGCCTTCACATAGCTCTCGTGCGTGCCGACATCCTCCCAGTAGCCCTCCGCGACATAGCCGTAGACGGGCTTGCCCTCCTTCATGAGCTGGGGGAACACGTCTCCCGACCAGTCGACGGGAACGTCCGGGTCGACGTAGTCGAAGACCTCCGGCTCCATCACGTAGATACCGGTGTTGACCGTGTCGGAGAAGACCTGACCCCAGGTCGGCTTCTCCAGGAAGCGCTCCACCTTCCCTTCCTCGTCGACGATCGTGATGCCGAATTCCAGTGGGTTGGGAACCCTGGTGAGACAGACGGTCACCAACGCGCCGCGTTCCTTGTGGAAGCGGATGAGGTCCGTCAGGTCAAAGTCCGTGAGAGCGTCACCGGAGATGACCAGGAACGAGTCGTCCTTCAACGCCTCCTCGGCGTTCTTGACGCTGCCGGCCGTGCCGAGCGGCTTCTCCTCGTTCGCGTAGGTGAGTTCCATTCCGAGTTCCTCGCCGTCGCCGAAATAGCTGCGGACAAGGGAGGCGAGAAACTGGACGGTAACCACGGTCTCGGTCAGGCCGTGCCGCTTCAGCAGCCGAAGCACATGCTCCATGATGGGCCTGTTGGCCACCGGCAGAAGCGGCTTCGGCATGCTCGCGGTCATGGGGCGAAGTCGAGTGCCCTCGCCGCCTGCCATCACTACGGCCTTCATGTCGGTTACGTCCTCCTCGAAGAGACGACGGTGTCGCCGACCAAGCCCGACGAGTGGCCCACGAGGGAACGCGGGAGCACTCGGCCTCTGCGACGCTGCGAGGAGGCCCGCTCAGTCGGCCGCGGCGTCCGCCCGGATAATTCGGCGGACCTGAACCACGTAAAGGATCCCTGCCCACCAGTAGAGAGCCGTACCCCAACCGGCGAACGCCCATCCGAAAATAGCAGCGAGTGACGACAGCCAGCCAGTCCCGTCACTGAGAAGCAGCAACGGGAAGGCGTACATGAGGTTGAAAGTCGCCGCCTTCCCCAGGAAGTTGACCTGCGGCGGCGCGTACCCGTGGCGGTCGAGCATCCAGACCATGACAAGAAGCACCAGCTCACGCGCCAGCAACAGGCCGGTGAGCCACAACGGCAGGATCTCGCGCCAGGTGAGGCCCACAAGGGTGGAGAGGATGTAGAGCCGGTCGGCCGCCGGATCGAGAATCCGCCCGAGGCTGCTGATCTGGTTCCAGCGCCGGGCAAGCTTGCCGTCGAGGTAGTCGCTGACTCCGCTGAAGGCCAGGATGGCAAGCGCCCACAGGTCGTTGTTCGGCCCGCCGAAGATCGGCCACAGAATCAACCAGAGGAAGACGGGTACGCCGACGAGCCTCGCCATGCTGAGGATGTTCGGAACGGTGAGGACCCGGTCCGTCTGGACCCGCGTCTCCTGGACCTCCACCGAGGTGCCTCCTGGGGTGCCGGTGCGGATAGCTGCACCGACTGTACCGGGCACGCTCCCCCGTCGAGGTCACGGGGTATGCCGCGGCCGGGCCGCCCGCCCGGCCCGTGAAACGCGTTGAGGCCCTGCCGGTAAACCGGCAGGGCCTCAACTC
>NZ_WMLF01000240.1 GCF_014156695.1 Streptomyces durbertensis
GGGTTGGGGACTGATACCCGTTCGGGGCCGCCCCCTGTCACGCACGTCACTGGCAGGAACGGGCGGAGATGATAGGAACGTCGGACGTCTGGTGTTCCGTGGGGGAAACGACCAATGTCTAGACCAGCTCGACCGCCCGGCCACGGCCTCACGTCCGAGACCGAGTCGCTCTACCGCGAACTGCTGTCCGGAGCCGTGTTGAGTACGGCTGACGCCGCCTCGGACGGCCGTGTGCGGCGCCTTGAGGAGCTGGGCCTGGTCCGCGTCGAGGCGGACGGCCGGGTCGTCCCGCTCTCACCCCGCCTCGCGCTGGAGGCGTGGGCGGCGGAACGGGAGTTGGAGGCGCTGCGGGCCCGGGAGAGCGCCGACCGGCTCGCCGGGCTCTTCGCCGAGCGCACCGGCTCCGGCGCCCGGTTCGCGGAGGTGCTGGACACCGCCGAGGACGTCGTGCGCACCTTCGGCGCGATGCAGGACGGCGCCCAGCGGTCCATCCGGGGTTTCGAGCGCGGCTCGATACTCAAACCGGACGACATCGGCCCCAACGAGTGGCAGGTCGCCGGCATGCGGCGCGGGGTGCGGTATCACATCGTGTACGAGTCGGAGTACCTGCAGACCGAGGTCGGGCTGCGCTCGCTGCGGTCCTCGGTCCGGGCCGGCGAGGTGGCCCGGGTCTTCCCCGGGGTGCCCATGAAACTGGCCATCGCGGACTCCGACCGGGCGCTGATCTCGGTACCGGGACGGGAGGGCAACGGAGTCATGGCGCTGCTTGTGCACCCGTCGATGCTGCTGGACGCCATCATCGAACTCTTCGAGGCGTTCTGGCGGCTGGCCGTGCCGGTCGGCGCGGCCGGCGCCGGCGGCCCCTCCGGCGGCGCGTCCGGCGGTCGGGGCGCGGGCGCGGTGGCCTCCGAACCGACGCCCGAGACCCAGCGGTTGCTCGCCCTGCTGTCCGCCGGCTCGACGGACGAGGCGATAGCCAGGGACCTGAAGGTGAGCGAACGCACGGTGCACCGGCGGATCAGCCGCCTCCAGGAACTCCTCGGCGCCCGGACC
Source organism: Streptomyces durbertensis (assembly GCF_014156695.1). Taxonomy (GTDB): domain Bacteria; phylum Actinomycetota; class Actinomycetes; order Streptomycetales; family Streptomycetaceae; genus Streptomyces; species Streptomyces durbertensis. The sequence continues at coordinate 1,054 of NZ_WMLF01000240.1, forward strand.
CGTTTCCAGCTCGGCGTCCAGGCGGCCCGCCGCGGCTGGCTGTGACGAGCGCGCCGTGACGACCGGGCCGTGACCGCCGCGTTCGGGCACGGCGTTCCGGCGGCGGGCGCCGCTTGTCCTGTTTCTCCCGCCGTGCGGTACCGGCGCCGGTACTCCCGGTGACGGCCGCGTGTCGGAAACCCGTCATGACGGGATCCCGCCAGTGTCGAGGGCTTCTCCGCTGGTGGCGCGGCCGGTGAAGGTGTCGCAACGCCTTCTGGTCCACCCCCGGTAGGACCGTCGCCACCCCCCGCCTGGAAGGACCCCACGTGACCTCTGCCAGAAACGTCGGGCGCAGCAAGCCCGCACGGGCGCTGGGCGCGGCCACGCTCGCCGCGGCCGTGCTCGCGACGCCGCTGCTGACCGCCCCGGCCTCCGCGGCGCCCGCCGCCTCCGACGCCGCCCAGACCGCCGCCGCCCAGGCCGCCGCGGCCAAGCACCGGTTCAAGGAGCCGGACGTGGCGAAGCTCGCCGGCACGCTCGCGAAGCAGAAGCTGGACTGGGAGGCCTGCCGCTTCCCCAGTGTCGCGCCGGCGACCGAGGAGCGGCTTCTGAAGGTCAAGGGCCTGGCCTGCGCCACGGTGAAGGTCCCGCTCGACTGGCACGACGTGCGCAACGGCAAGACCATCGACGTGCGCGTCTCGCGCACGCAGACCAGCAACCCGGACAAACGGCAGGGCATAGCCCTGGTCAACCCGGGCGGTCCCGGCGGCAGCGGCCTGCCGTGGGGCGCGGCGATGGCCGAACGCGCGCCGAAGCTCGCGGAGTCCTACGACTTCGTCGGCTTCGACCCGCGCGGCGTCGGTCTGAGCACCCCGCTCAAGTGCACCTACGAGGTGCCGGCCGACCCGCAGGACGTCGACGCCGTCAACCGGGCCAAGGTCAAGGGGTGCGTCGAGGGCGGCCTCGCCCCGTACATCACCACCGAGCAGACCGCCTACGACATGGACCTGATCCGCGTCCTGTTCGGCGAGAAGAAGACCAGCTACATCGGCTACTCGTACGGCACCTGGCTGGGCACCTGGTACGCGGCGACGTTCCCGAGCAGGTCGCACCGCTTCCTGCTCGACTCGGCCACCGACGTGACGACCGGCTCCCTCCAGCTGACCTGGGACCTCCAGCCGCGCAGCCGCGACCGGCAGTTCCAGGAGGCGCTGCTGCCGTATGTGGCCCGCAAGGACGCCGAGTACGGCCTCGGCACCGACCCTATGAAGATCCGCGAGTACTTCGAACGCGCGGGCGGCACACGCGAGTTCATCGGCCAGCTCTACATGGCGCAGCTCATCCTGCCGGCGATGTACGACACCACGAAGTACCCGTCCGCCGCGTCGGCCGTGGCCGTCATCGCCAAGTCCGGCATCCCGCAGACCGGTTCGGAGACCGACCGGGTCGAGGAGCTGGCCCGTCTCATCATCGAGACCGGTGAACTCGACAAGCACCAGCGGGAGTTCGTGAAGGACGCCAAGGCCGGTGTGCTGGAGGAGCTGCGCTCGCTGCGGAAGCAGGAGTCCGCGACCGCCGGGCAGACCGCGACCTTCGACGCCACGTTCGAGGCCATCCGCTGCCAGGACGGCCAGTGGAGCCAGAACATGAACTACTGGCAGTGGTGGCTGAAGGACCAGCAGCGCAAGGCCCCGCTGATGTCGCCGTTCAACCGGGTCCCGCTGTGCGCCTACTGGCCGACCGCCAACCGGATGCCCAAGCCGCACACCAGGACGTTCCCGAAGGTGATGGTGCTCCAGTCCGAGCTGGACGCGGCCACCGCGTACGAGGGCGGGCTGACCTCCGCCAAGAAGCTCCCGGGCGCCGCGCTGGTCAGCGTGGACAACGAGGGCAGCCACGGCCTGTTCCCCTACGGCACGACCTGCGTCGACGACCCGGTGGAGACGTACTTCCTCACCGGCCAGCAGCCGCGGAAGAAGTTCACCGGCTGCCAGGCGCTTCCGCTGCCGGCCGAGGACACGACCCACGAGGTCGGCGGCAGCCTCGGCAAGCACGGCAAGATCAAGATCAAGATGATGACCGACAAGGTCAAGGAGGCCAACCGCCTCACCCGTGACCTCCTGCGGGAGACCAACACCGTCTCCGGCACGGAGTTCATGCCGGCCCCGTAGCACGACCGCAGGGCCCCAGCGAGCCCCTCAGGGCGCCGAGCATCCCCCAGCCCCCACCGGGGCGACCCAGGACCGGCCCCCTGAGGCACCACCCGGCGGGAGCCGGCCCGTCCCACCGCTCTGAGCAGGCGGCGGACACGGGCCGGCTCCCGTCGTTCTTCGCTGACCGAGAGTTTCCCGCCAGGGGGGCGCATGCCGGGGCACTCACTCTTGGTAGTCGCTGAGCAGCGCCGGAGGGCTGTCGACACCTCGCGCACGCCGGTACGCGCCCCCGATTTCCGGTCATTGCGGAATTCTGGGGCGAATCCGGCCGTCACCCTCTGTCATGATCGGAGCGTCAAACGGGGTTTCGACCGCAGGTCGGAAACAACCTGAACGGCCGCGTCTCCCGGGCCGCGCTCGTCTGCGGCACGACGGTGCGCTCCCGCACCCCCTGGTACTGACGGGCGCGGCCGGTAGCGACGGGCCCGACAGACCGACGGGGCCCGGCGGGCAGGGCGCGCCTGCCCGCCGGGTGCCGCCTCAGGCCGTGAGGCGCACCGGCAGTTCGGCGAAGCCGTGCGCGATGAACGAGTCGACGTGCCGGAGTTCGGACGCCTCCCGGGCCAGCGCCAGGTCCGGGAAGCGCTCGAACAGCGCGGGCAGCGCGATGGCGGCCTCCATCCGGGCCAGCGGCGCCCCCAGGCAGTGGTGGACGCCGTGGCCGAAGGCCAGGTGCTCGGTGGTCGCCCTGCTCGCGTCGAAGCGGTCGGCATCGGCGCCGTGCTTGGCCGGGTCGTGGCCCGCCGCGCCGTACGTGGTCAGGATGGGGTCGCCCGCCCGGATCACCGTGCCGTCCTCCAGCGGGATGTCGGCGACCGCGAACCGCATCGGCAGCGCGCTGATGCTCGGCGCCCAGCGCAGCGTCTCCTCGATGACGTCGTTCCAGCCGACCTTGCCGGAGCGCAGCAGCGCGAGCTGCTCGGGGTGGGTGAGCAGGGCGTGCACGGCGTTGCCGATCAGGTTCACGGTCGTCTCGTGGCCCGCGCCGATGATGAGCAGCAGGGTGTCCAGCAGCTCCTGTTCACCGAGTGACGCGTCGTCCTCGTCACGGCCGGCCACCAGCACGCTGGTCATGTCGTCCGCGGGGGAGCTCCGCTTGAGTTCGATCAGCGCGCCGAGCGCCTTCTGGACGTCCTGGTAGGTGGCCATCGCCTCCGCCGGGGTGATGGTGGTGTCCATCAGCCGGTCGATCACCCGGGCCACCTCCGGGCGGTGCTCCTCAGGCACGCCGAACAGCTCGCAGATCACACGCATCGGCAGCGGGTGGGCGTACCGGCCGCGCAGGTCCACGGTCTCGCCGGGCGGGGCCGCGGCGAGGTCGTCCAGCAGCTCCCGGGTGATGCGCTCCACCCGCGGCCGCATCGCCGCGGTGCGGCGGGCGGTGAAGGCGGGGGACACCAGCTTGCGCAGCCTGCGGTGGTCCGGGCCGTACGCGGTGAGCATGTTGGTCACGCCGATCCAGTTGCGCAACCAGCCGTCCCGGTGCCGGCCGTTGATCCACTCGGGCCAGTGCTGGTTCGGGTCCTTGGACACGCGGTCGTCCACGAGCAGGTCGCGCAGCACCTCGTGGCGGGTGACGTACCAGGCGGTGACGTCGCCCGGCAGCGTCACGCGGACGGCCGGGCCGTCGGCTCGGAAACGGGCGGCCTCGGCGAACGGGTCCTGTCCTGCGGGGTCGAGGACGACGGGCTCGCGTTGCTCCACGGGGTGACTCCTGCCTGGTCGGGGCTGATAGGACTGAATCGGGCCGGGAGTTGGGCGAGCGCCCGGTGGAACGGGCCCGGTCGCCAACTCAGCCGCTCGCGCGGCACGGTCAGTTCGAGGTCGCACAGATGGCCGGTCAGCCGCTCGATCGCGGTGGTCGCGATCAGCAGCGCCGGCTGCTTCACCGGGCAGGAGTGCGGCCCGGCGGACCACGCCAGATGAGCCCCGCCGTCCGCCCGGTCCACACCGGGCGGCAGGCCGTCCGGGGCGGTGTTGGCGGCGGCGTAGGAGACCAGCACCAGCTGGTTGGCGTGGATCCAGGTGCCGTGGAAGCGCACGTTGTGCCGGGGGAAGTGCGCCGAGTAGTTCGCCATCGGCGGCTCGTGCCGCAGCACGTCGTTGACCGCGTCCAGCGCGGTCAACGCGCCGCCGGTCAGCGAGCCGTAGTAGTCGGGGTTGGAGAGCATCCGGGAGAGCGCGTTGGAGACGAGGTTCGAGGTCGGCTCGTGGCCGGCGCCCATGGTGAGCACGATCTGGTGGACGACCTCCTCCGGTTCCAGACCGGCCGGGTGCTCCATGAACCAGCTCGCCAGGTCGTCGCCGCGCTGCCGCTGTTTGAGGGCGACGAGTTCGAGCACGTACCGCTCGAACTCGGCCCCGGCGGCCGTCGCCTCCTCGGGGCCCCGCGCCTCCATCATGCCGGCGAGCGCGGCGACCAGCCGCGGGCTGTCGTGCTCCGGCATCCCGAACAGCGCGTTGAACAGCACCAGCGGCAGCGGCCGCGCGTACTGGCTCACCAGGTCCGCCTCGCCGGCGCCGGCGAACTCCCGGATGAGCTCGTCCGCCGCCCGGATGGTCCGCCTGCGCAGTTCGTGCGGCTCGACGAGGGAGAACCCGTCGGTGATCACCGAGCGGTACCTGGCGTGCACCTCGCCGTCGTTGAACAGGACGTTCGGCCGCCAGCCCAGCATGGGCAGCACCGGGCAGTCCGGTGGCACGGTCTGCTGCCAGGCCCGGGAGTCCTTCGACCAGGTCTCGGTGTCCCGCAGCAGGTCCAGCGCCGCGCGGTAGCCGATGACCAGGTAGGCGGTCACGCCCGGGGAGATCTCGACCGGCGCGACCGGCCCGTACTGCCGCAGCCGGTCGTACACGGCGTGCGGGTCGGCGGCGTAGTCCGGCCCGTACAGCGGGACGGCCTGCGGGGTGTAGTACGTCATCGGCCACCCTCCCCGGCGGTCGCGGTGCCGCGTCCGACCTCGCTGCCGGCTGCTGGCACCGACCCGTCGGGGGCACCGTCCGGGGGGTCCGCGAGCAGATGGGTGACCAGGGCGATCAGCGCGTCCACGGCCGAGACCGCGTCGCGGGCGTCGCAGGTCACCAGCGGGGTGCGCGGGTCGAGGTCGAGATGGTCCCGCAGCACCTCCGGCTCGTGCCGGGGCGCGTCGTCGAAGGTGTTCACGGCGACCGCGTACGGCATGCCGCTCTCCTCGATCATGTCGATGACCTCGAAGGAGTCGCCCAGCCGGCGCGTGTCCACCAGGACCAGCGCGCCGAGCGCGCCCCGCGAGACGTCCTCCCACAGCGGTTTGAAGCGCCGCTGACCGGGCGTCCCGAACAGGTAGAGCACCAGGTCGTCGGTGAGGGTGCGGCGGCCGAAGTCCATGGCGACCGTGGTGGTGACCTTGTCGCGGACGCCGAGCAGGCTGTCGACCGAGGCGCTCGCCTGGGTCATCGTCTCCTCGGTGTGCAGCGGCGCGGTCTCCGACAGGGCGCGGATGAAGGTCGTCTTGCCGACCCCGAACGGCCCGGCCACCAGGACCTTCACCAGGGTCTGTGTGTTGCTGCCGAGGTAGGTGGCGGCGTTATCGGATGGCGCGGAGTCCACTGAGCACCCTCTCCAGGAGTCGCTGGTCGTGCTGCTCGGCCCTCGGCACGGGAGCGCGGGCGTGCAGGACGCCGAGGTCGACGAGGTCGGCCACCAGCACCCGCACCACGCTCACCGGCAGGGCCAGGTACGCCGCCGCCTCGGCGAGCGACAGCGGCCCCCCGCCGACGAGTTCGGCGAGTCGGCGCTGGGCCGGCGTCGGCCGCCCCGGCAACGGGCCGCCGGCCGCGCTGAGCAGCGTCAGCCGGTCGAAGGTGTTGCGACTCGGCACGGCCCGGCCGCCGGTCGCCATGTAAGCCGGGACCAGCCGTCGTTCGGAACGGCGGCCGCTCACGGCTGGGCGTCCGGCACGCGGGGCTCGGGGTCCATCACCTTCCGGCCCAGCGTGGCGACCTGGATCTGCATGTGGTGGGCGACCACGCCGATGGCCACGCTCCGGTTGGCGAACACCGCGAGGACGCTGTGCGCCCCCGCCGGTATCGCGAACACAAAGCCGGCGTCGGTCTCCACCACCACCTGGCGCAGCTTGGTCTCCTCGTCGCCGGAGAACGACGCCGCGACCGCGCGCCCCGCGCCCTGCAGGGCCGACATCATCGCGGACGCGCCCTCGCTCGCCTCCCGGCTGAGCCCGGGCGAGGCGCCCTGCACCATGCCGTCGGACGACAGGACCAGGGCGTGGACCACGCCGGGCAGGACCAGCAGCGGTTCCAGCACCCAGGACATGTCCCGGTTCAGCGGGTTCACGGGACGCTTGTGGACGGTCATTCTGCTGCTCCGTTCGCGGGGTCGTGCTCGGCTGCCGCCCGGCCGGACGCGGTGCCGGACTGGAAGGCGGTCCAGGTCTCGCGGGTGTCCTCGGGGCTTCCGGCTTCCGCCGCGCCGTCGTACTCCGCCGCCCGGTCCGCCAGGTCCGTCCGGGCCGCGTGGTCCGTCCGGGCCGCCCGGTCCGTCTGGTCCGGTGCCACCGGGCGGCGGCGCCGCCGGCGGGGGAGCGAGGCGGCGGGGTCCTCGGCCGGGGACGCTTCCGGGCCCGGCTCGACCGGAGCGGCGGGTGTGGCCGGAGCGGCGGGTGTGGCGGGTGTGTCGAGAACGGCGGGCGCCGCCAGAACGGCGGAGGGGCGCGGCTCCGGCGCGGGGCGGTGGTCGAC
>NZ_WMLF01000241.1 GCF_014156695.1 Streptomyces durbertensis
GTGTACGGGGGTGGGGGCCCACCAGTGGTGGGCCCCGAAGCGCAGGGTGAGGGACTCCGCGGCGAGGTCGCGCAGGACGCTGTCGGTCAGGATGTCCGGCGAGGGCTGGTGGGCGGGGTCGTCCGCGGTGAGTTCGGAGATCGCGGCGTGGTACTCCGGTTCGTCGATGACGATGCGTTGCAGGACGCCGGCGCGGTGGTCGCGGACCTCCAGGAAGCCGGGGCCGCGGCGGTAGGAGCACTTGCCGAGGAAGAAGGTGCGGGCCCATTCGGCCCGGAGCCGGGCGGCGTCCTCGCGGCCGTCGATCTCACGCGGCGGGTACAGGTGGCCGAGCGCGGGGGCGGTCGGCTCGTCGCCCAGGCGCAGGCGCCAGTCCACCACGATTCCGCGCGCGGTCAGCTCCTGGAGCAGGCGGAGGGTGCGGACCGCCGTTTCCGGGGCGCCGTCGGTCGAGGAGAGGTCGACCTCTTCGACCAGTTCGACGCGCCGGGCGCCCGAGGTGTCGAACCCGGCGGCGGTGGCGGCGACGGCACCGGTCACGGACGCCGTGCCGAGACACATCCCCGGCAGGCGTCGGACGTCGTCCTGGTAGTCGCGCCAGAGGCGCACCGCGAGCGGGGTGGGCGCGCTCATCGGGTGTCCTTCGCCGCCGGTGCCCCGGGGCGGCGGAAGTCCTGGGTGAGGTCGGGGGCGGACTGCTCGATGCGGCTCAGTTCGGTGTTGGAGGCGGGCGGCGCGACGTGGACGTACCTGTCCGCGTCCTCGAAGAGGATGCCGGCCTTGTGCCAGTCCGCCAGGACGCGTCCGACGTGTGCCTCGGTGACGGGTGCGCCGAGGCTCGCGGTCAGGCGGCGCGCGAGTGAGCCGACGCTGCGCGGGTTCTCCAGCAGACGGAACGCGGCTGTCCCGACCGGGTCGTCGATCGTGCGGATCGTCCAGCCGAAACCGGGCCGCCTGCTGGTCAGCACGATCCTGTCGCCGAGATCGTGGTGGGTGAGGCGGCATGACGCGTGCACGGCACGCCACTCGGCCACGGCGTCCGCGAGGCGGTCGGCGACAACGCCGTCGATGCCCGCGTGCGCGGTCTCGAAGAGGTAGGCGAGGTCGTGCAGTTCGGACGCGGGGAGGTCGTAGATGCGGGCGTAGTGGGCGGCCGGGCGAAGGTCGTTGAAGCCCAGCTCGGGCTGGTCGAAGTACGGGCTGAACCGCTCGATGGCGATACGGGTGGCGGCTTCGGGAGGGGGGAGGTGGTGGAGGGCCGGCAGCTGGCTGATCACGGAGGTGTAGTCGGCTTCGGTCTCGCCGGGAAAGCCGTAGAGGTAGTTCCAGACGGGCCAGACACCGGCCGACTGGGTGTCTCGCAGGTGCCGGACGTTCTGGGAGCCCGTGACGCCTTTCCGCATGAGGTGCAGGACCCGGCTGCTCAGGCTCTCGATCCCCGGCTGGACCTGGACGAGGCCGGCCTCGGCGATGGTCTTCAGCTGGCGGTGGCGGAGGTTCGACTTGATCTCGTAGTGGAAGCGGTAGTCGTATCCCAGACCGGCGAGTTCCGGCAGCAGGCCGTGGATGTAGCCCATGTCCAGGATGTTGTCGACGACCAGGACGTCGAGGACCTGGTGGCGGCGCGACTGGTGGACGATCGAGTTCAGGAAGTCGACCGGTTCCTTGCTCCGGAACCGCATCGACGAGCCGTTCAGGCCGCAGAAGGTGCAGTGGTGCTTCTCGCCCCACCAGCATCCGCGGGAGCCCTCGAGCACGAGTTTCGGTTCGAGGTGGGGACGCGCGGACGACAGCTCGATCCGATGGAAGTAGGCGTCGAAGTCGGGTTCGGCCATCCGGTCCGCCGGTCGGGGGACGGCCGGCAGGCCGGTCGCCCGGTGCTCGCCCGTCTCCGTGCGCCAGCACAGGCCGGGGATCTCCGCAAGGTCGCCGCCGCGCCCGCGCAGCGCGTCGAGCAGCGCGGGAAAGGCGCCTTCCGCCTCTCCGCGCACGACGTGGTCGACGAAGGGGAAGTTCCGGTGGAGGGCTTCGCCCTGCGGTCCGTCGCAGTTGGCTCCGCCGAGGACGGTCACCGTGTCGGGCGCGAGCAGCTTGACCTGCCGGGCGGTGGCCAGCGCGGCCGTGTTCTGCTGGAACGTGGTGGTGAAGCCCACGACGTCAGGGGCGGCTTCGACGATGCGGGCGGCCAGCTCGGCGACAAAGCGGGGGGCCAGGTCGTGCAGGTGGAGGCTTGTCTTGCGCAGTCGGTCGGTGAGTCCGTTTGCCATCTCCTCCTGGAACTCGCGGACGCGCCAGCTCGGATCGTCGTAGAGGGCGCTGGAGAAGACCCAGTCGCCGAAGCCCTCGAAGTACGCCCGGTGGGCGTAGAACTCGTAGTCGTCGACGGTGAGGCCCATCGCCTGTTCCGCCCAGTCGTAGAAGTCCACGTTGGCGCAGAGTGTGGTCACCTCGTCGACGTGCGGCCGGACGACGGCGTGCAGGATGCCGAGGGCGAGCGACGGTGTGTCGAGCGAGGCCCACGGCGTGTTGACCAGCATCACGCGCACGCGCGCGCTCCTGTCTCCCTCACCCGCGGGCGGTCACTTCCCGCCCGCGGGCGCGTCAGCCCGCGGGGGGAAGATGCCGATCGTGGCGTTGCCCCGGGACTGCGCCTTCTCGCGGGGGTTGGTGCGGATGGTGGTCTTCTTCATCTGTCTTCCCCTGTCGTGCGAAGGTCGTGCGAAGCGGTCGGGACGCGCGGGAGACGGTAGGCCCCGGCTCTTCCGTTTTTCTTCCGGGTGGTGAGGTGAGTGAGGCCAGCAGGCCGGGCGGGGGCGGCTCGCCGACGAGGTGGGTGAGGGTGGTCACGGCGCACCGCGCGGCGGCGGCCCGGCTGCGGTCACCGGTGGCCTCCAGCGCCTGGCCGAGCAGCTCCACGGTGGAGAGCAGCACGTTGTGTACGGGCCGGGCGCCGAGCAGGCGGATCGCCTGGACGAGTTGTTCGACGGCGCGGTCGCCGCGGTGGTGGGCGAGTTCCAGGGCGGCCCGCACGTACAGAGCCTCGGCCGTGCCGAACCCGAGGTCCATCTCCTCGAGCAGGGCGACGCCCTCCTCGACGACGCGCCGGGCCGACGGGTCGCGCAGCTGGATCAGGGTGAGTCCGAGAGTGAGGCTGGTGAAGGCCACATAGGGCTGGTCCCTGAGGTGCTGGAACATGGCACGCGCCGCCTGGGCGTACGCGCACGCTTCCTCGAAGGACTCCTGGTGGCGCAGGACCACGGCCAGGTACCGCATGGCCAGGGCTTGCTCACGCTGGTTGCGCAGTGCGCGGCTGAGGGCGAGGGACTCGCGGAGCGCGCGGGCCGCCTCCTCCCACCGGGCCCGCTCGTAGTGGATCGTGCCGAGCTCCCGGGTCCCCCGCGCCGCCGCCAGGAGGTTGGAGGTGGCACGGGCCATGTCCAGTGCGCGGCGCACTCGGTCCAGCGCACGGTCGTGGTCGCCCAGCACCCGCAGGGCCGCGGCCTGGGCGACCAGCGCCTCGGCGATGACGGCCTTGTGCCCGCTGTCCTCCAGCGCCTCCTCGGCGCGTTCGGCCGCGCGCAGGCTGGCGGCCGCGTCCGTCCGGATGAGGTACAGGCCGGCCAGGCGCAGGAGCATCACGCCGGCGCCGGCCGCGTCATCCTCCCGCCGGCACGCCTCCAGCGCGCGCGTGTGCGTGTGCTCCCAGTCGTCGTAGCGATGGCAGAGTTCGATGTGGTCCGTGATGCTGTCGGCGAGAGCCCAGGCGAGCGATCCGAAGCCCCGCGCACTGGCCTCGACGATGGCCGCCGTCAGGGCGGGGCGTTCCGTCTCGAACCACTCCAGGGGGAACCGCAGTATCCAGTCGACGTCGCAGGGGGCGGCGGGGAAGGCGTGCCTCGGGCCCGCCGACAACTGGTGCGCCCGGCCGTGCTCGCTCGTTCCGTACAGGCGGTGGCCGGCCTCCGTCGCGAGGTGCACCCAGAAGCTGAGGAGGCGACCGAACGCGGCGCGGCGCTCCGGCTCGGTGTACTCGCTCTCGGCGCGTTCTCTGGCGTACAGCCGGACCAGGTCGTGGTAGCGGTACCGGGTGTGCCCTCCCACGTCGCTGTCGACGATGTCGAGCAACTGCGCGTTGACCAGCTCCTCCACGATGTCCTCGGCCTCGTCGACGGTGGTGTCGAGCAGGGGGGCCAGGACCCACGCGGCGAAGTCGGTCGTGTCGACCAGCCCGAGCAGGCAGAACGCCTGGCGTTCGCGGGCGCCGAGACCCTGGTAGCTCACCTCCAGGTTGGCCCTGACCTCGAGGTCTCCGGCGACGAGGATGTCCAGCCGCCGACGCTCGTCGGTCAGGCGCCGGGCGAACCACGCCAGGTCGCCGCGGGAGTGCTGGGCGAAGCGTGCGGCCGCGATCCGTACGGCCAGGGGGAGATGGCCGCACAGCTGGGTGATCTCACGGGTGGATGCCTGGTCGTCGCGGGGGAGGTTCGCACCCGCGATGCGCTTGAAGAGCTCGACCGCGTCGGACGAGTCGAAGACCTCGAGGTGGACGTGGTGGGCGGCTTCGAGGCCGCACAGGCGCGTCCTGCCGGTGATGAGCACGGCGCAGTCCGGGGAGCTGGGCAGCAGCGGGCGTATCTGCGCTTCGTCGGTGGCGTCGTCGAGCACAACGAGCATGCGCCGGGTGGCGGAGCGACTGCGGAACAGCCGGGTGCACTCGTCGAGGCTGTCGGGGATGCCGGGGTCGTCGACCCCCATGGCGCGCAGGAACCCCTGGAGAGCCACCTTCGGCTCCACCGGCCGGGCCTGGGCGTCGCGCAGCCGGACGTACAGCTGGCCGTCCGGGAAGTCCGGGCCGACGCGCCGCGCCGCGTGCACGGCGAGCGTGGTCTTCCCTACGCCGCCCTTGCCGGCGATCGCCACCAGGGCGGGCGCGTCCTCGTGCGCCGCCCGCAGAGCCGTGCAGATCCGGTCGACCTCCTCGCCGCGACCGGTGAAGTCCGCGATGGACGGCGGCAACTGGGCCGGTACCGGCCGGAGCGGGGCAGGCGGCGGAACGGCGTCGCCGTCAGCGCTGTCCTGACTGTGCTGACCGGCCTGGCCGCCCCGAGCAAGGGTGACGGGTTCCGCGTCCTCAGCCGTGCCGACGTCGGCACTGAGGGCGGGGTCCATGACAAGAACGGCCTGGTGCAGCCGCTGGAGTTCCGCCCCCGGCTCGATGCCGAGTTCCTCCGCGAGGAGCGTGCGGCCCTCCTGGTAGACCGCGAGCGCCTCCGCCACGCGGCCGCAGCGGTACAGCGCCAGCATGAGGTGACCGCGTAACTGCTCGTGCAGCGGGTTGGCGGTGACCAGCGCGGCCAGCTCACCGACGAGCTCCTTGTGGCGCCCCAGGGAGAGTTCGGCCTCGACCATCTCCAGCAGGGCGCCGATCCGGCGCTCCTCCAGGGCGGGCACCTCGGCACGCTGGAGCGCGTCGGTGGTGTCCGCGAGCGGCACACCGCGCCACAGGCCGAGCGCGGCCCGCAGCTCCCGAGCGGCGTCGGCCCGCCGGCCGCTCGCGCGAGCGGCACGTGCGGCGGACACTCCGCGGTCGAACATCAGCAGGTCGAGCTGGTCGTCCTCCAGGCACAGCCGATAACCGTGACCGTGGCGCACGATGCGCTCCTGGCCGAGGGCGCTGCGCAGACCGGAGACGTACTTGTGCACCTGCGCCACCGCCGTGAGCGGAGGCCGCTCACCCCAGAGAACCTCGACCAGCCGGTCGGTCAGGACGATGTGGTCGCCGCGGAGGACAAAGGCCGCGAGGAGCGACCGGGCCTTGCGCCCGTTGAGCCGGACCGCTTGGCCGTCACGCCGCACCTCGATCGGACCGAGCACGCGGAACTCACGCATAACGCCCCCCGTTGATGGTGAATTCGAGCCCTCGGGTGAGATTTGCCCAGATCGTTCTCGCCTCGCGCAGCCTAGTTGAGCCCTCTGAGCGACCTCAAGAGATCGGAACGAGACCGGATTTGCGAAATCCGCTTCCGCGCCAGTGCGCCGATCGGAGCCCCGGCCCCCGTCCCGCGCCGATCCCGCCGTTCGGCAGCCGGGGGAGGAGGCGTCCGGTCCGGTTCCCGCCGCCGGGTAGCACGTCGGAAGAATCCGGGAAGCGCCCGCTGCGACGGTATGGCCGTCAGCAACGCGGAAGCGGAACGGGAACCGCCTGCCCCGACTGCCACGACGGCAGGCCCCGGCGCTGCCCGACGCACGAACGGCCCTCAGTCCCGTCCACCCGCAGCGCTGCCCGGAAACCAGCCCGGGGCACCGGCTCGGACGACGTGGACCGCACGACCGACGAGTGAGACGACAGGTCCCCCTGTCGGATCCAGCGAACCGACAGAGACCGGCGACACCGGCGATGAAGGGCGTGATCATGGACGGCAACCGCAAGGCTGAAGAGGCGCCGGGAACGCGTGGCGCGGCGAGGCCCGCTCCGAGAGCGGAGCTGACCGCACGGCCGGACGAACGCGGCCCGCTCTCGTACGGGCAGCAGCGGCTGTGGTTCCTGGACCGCTGGCTGGGGAGCAACGCCGTCTACAACATCCCCGTGACGCTGCGCCTCACCGGCCCCTTGGACGCCGACCGGCTGGTCGCCGCCGTCACCGTGGTCGCCGGGCGGCACGAGGTGCTCTACACGGTCTTCGAGGAGGACCGGCACGGGCAGCCGAGACAGCGCCTCCTGGACAGTCGCGAACCGCACTGCGTGGTTGTGGACCTCACCCCACTGCCCGCCGACACGCGCGCCGCACACGCCCGGGAGGCCGTCGAAGCCGATGCCCGCCGGCCCTTCGACCTCGCGAAGGACCCGATGCTGCGGATGGCGCTCTACCGGCTCGCCGAGGACGAGCACTGGCTGCAGCTCACCTTCCACCACATCGCCTGCGACGGCTGGTCGTTGGACGTCTTCGAGCGGCAGCTGCGCGAGGCGTACGCGTCCGGAGCGGGGCGGCCGGCGGAGCCGTTGCCCGTCCAGTACGCCGACTACGCGCTGTGGCAGCGCGACGCGCTCGACGGCCCGCGTACCGAGCGGGCGTTGCGCGCGTGGGAGGACGCGCTGGACGGCGCCCCCGACCTCCTGGACCTCGGCCTGGACCGGCCCCGCCCGGCGGAGCTGACGTACCGGGGCGAGACCACCGACTTCCCGCTCGACGACCTGTCGTCGAGCAGCCTGGAGGCCTTCGCGGCCGCCGAGAACGTCAGCCTCTACACCGTGCTGCTCGCGGCGTTCCAGGTCCTCGCCGCCCGCCACTCCGGCAGCGACGACATCGTCGTCGGCTCGCCGACCGCGGGGCGCGGCAACGCCCGGCTCAACGACCTCGTGGGCTTCTTCGTCGACACCCTCGTCCTGCGCACGGACCTCTCCGGCGCCCCGAGCTTCCGCGAACTGGTACGACGCACGCACCGCTCACTGCTCAACGCCCTGTCCCGCAGCAAGGCCCCCTTCGACCTCGCCGTGAAGCGACTGCACCCCGAGCGCTCGCTGAGCCACAATCCGATCGTCCAGACCCTGTTCGCGTTCCACGAGGAAGAGCCGCCGACCCCCTTCGCGGAGGGCGTGTCCGTCGAGCGTTCCATGACACCCACGGGAACCGCCAAGTTCGACCTCACGTGGTCGATCTACCGGCGTCCCGACGGCATGCTCCTCCAGGTCGAGTACGCGACGGACCTCTTCGACGCCGCCACCGTCGGAAGCCTCGTCGACCACTGGCGCGTGCTGCTCGGCGGAATACTCGCCGAGCCGGACACGCCGATCGACCGACTGTCGGTGATGGACGCCACCGAGCGCTCGCTGTTGGCCGAGTGGGCGGGGGCGGGTGCCCGGTTCCCGGTGTCCGCCGTTCATGAGGCGGTGGTGCGTCGTGCGGTGGAGGTTCCGGGTGAGGTGGCGGTGGTGTGTGGTGGGGAGTCGTTGAGTTATGGGGAGTTGGTGGTGCGTGCGGGG
>NZ_WMLF01000242.1 GCF_014156695.1 Streptomyces durbertensis
GGCCGTCAGCAGCGGGGAGACGGGGACGTGTCGCACCAGTCCGGTGGCGGGCCGGTAGGAGGCGGGCAGGAAGGCGGAACGGTCGAGGAAGGCGATCTCGTCGGTCAGCCGTTCCAGTTGAGCCGCGCCCTCGTCGAGGTCGACGCCTTCCCACGCGACGGGTCGGGCGTTGTTCCGTTCCCGTGCCGGCGCCGGGGTGCCGCGCGCCGGCACGGGTGGGGTGGGTGACGGGACGTTCGGGTGCATGATCGGTTCCTTCGGTGGTCGGCGGCCCGGGTCCTGGTCCAGGCCGGGTCTAGGCCCTGGTCCGGCGCGGCGGGGACTGTGGGGCGTCGGGCCTCAGCAGCCGGCTGCGGGAGGAGGCGAGGCGGCCCAGCGTGCGCAGGGCGTTGGCGTCTCCCCCGAGCAGGGAGGGACCGCGGCCGACAAAGCGGGCGCAGATGCCGTGGTGGGCGGCGTGGACGTCGGCGAGGGCGGCGCGGAGCGCGCGTTCCGCGTGGCACCCTCCGCGGCAGGACTCGGCGTGGGCCCTGCCCCAGACGTCGAGCTGTCGCACGAGGGCACGGTGGTCGGCGGACCACAGGCCGGAGAAGCCGTCCCGCTCCTGGGGTGGTTCCATCGACGGCCGCACCTGGCTTCGGTAGGCGTGCGGGGCGAAGGAGGCGGTCGCCTCCATGGCGGCCGTACTCGCGCGGAGCAGGAGGGCCGCGTCCCGGGTCGCGGCCGGCCCGGGGTGGCGTCCCACCGGCCGGGCGGTGGCGTCGCGCAGGGCGACGACGGTGGCCGCGGTGAGGGCGAAGAACAACCGGTGTCCCGCGCGCCAGCGGGCCACCGGGGACAGGAGGGACGTACCCCCCGCGGGGGCGGGGGCGCGCTGGCCGCACACCGCCAGTGCCGTGTCCAGTGCGGCCCGGGTCTCCGCCGAGGCCCAGACACCGACTTCGGCGGTGGTGCGCAGCAGGGCCCGCAGCAGGGTGCGGGCCGGTTCGTGAGAGGTGCGGGCCACGTCGAAGTGCGCGTCGTACACGGCCTCCCGGGGGTTGGGAAGGGGTTCGGCGGCTCCGGGACGGCGGCCGCCGGTACCGCCGCCGGGCGGGCGTTCCGCCGCTTCCGCGTCGCGGAGTGCCGAACGGGCGTCGGGCAGCAGTTCGGGCGGGGGCAGCCACACGGGGCTCGTACGAGTGATCATGACTCCAGGAGGGTGTGGGCCCGCGGCCCCGCGGCCAGCTTCCGTGCATGGACGACCGTGCGTTTCGAACCGCAGCCGCGGACGCGGCCGGGCGCCTGACCGAGCACTGGCGGGCTCTGGCCTCCTGCGACCTCCCCGTGGTGCCGCCCGGTCCGCCGGGCACCACCCTCAAGGCGCTCCCGGAGTCGGCGCCCGAGCGGGGCGAGGACCTGGCGGCCATCCTCGAGGACACCTGGCGCACGATCGTGCCGGAGCTGGTGCACTGGCAGCACCCGAACTTCCTGGGCTACTACCCGACGAACAACTCGCCCGCCTCGGTCCTGGCCGAGCTGGTCACGGCGGGGCTGGGCGTGCAGGGCATGATGTGGTCGACGTCGCCCGCCGCCACCGAGCTGGAGCAGCGGGTGTGCGACTGGCTCGCCCGCGCCCTGGACCTGCCGGCCCGTTTCACGCACGCGTCCAGGCAGGGCGGCGGCGTCATCCAGGACTCGGCGTCGTCGGCCGTGCTGATCGCCGTGGTCGCGGCCCTGCACAGAGCCTCCCCGGGGCGGTGGCGCGAGCACGGGACAGAGGGCCGGCTGCGGGTCTACTGCACGGACCAGGCGAACAGTTGTGTGCCGAAGGCCGTCCGCGTCGCCGGTGCCGGCGAACCCGTGCTCGTGCCGACGGCCCCCGGTACGCATGTCATGGACCCGGCCGCGCTGGCCGAACGCGTCGACGCGGACCGGGCCGCCGGCCTGCTGCCCGCCGCCGTCATCGCGACCGCCGGCACCACCGGCACCTGCGCCACCGACCCGGTGCCCCGGATCGGCGCCGTCTGCCGGGAGCGCGGCATCTGGCTGCACGTCGACGCCGCCTACGCCGGCAGCGCGGCGCTCTGCCCGGAGCTGCGAGAGGACAACGCCGGGCTGGATTTCGCCGACTCCTACGCCGTCAACGCCCACAAGTGGATGCGCACCGGCACCCCCTGCGACGTCCTGTGGGTCGCCGACCGGAAGGACCTGACCGACGCTCTCGGCTCGACCGCCTCCTATCTGCGCGGCGACGCCACCGACTCGCCGGAGGTCGTCGACTTCAAGGACTGGCAGATCCCGCTCGGCCGCCCGATGCGGGCTCTGAAGCTGTGGTACGTGCTGCGCGCCCACGGGCTGGAGGAACTGCGGGAGGTGATCCGGCGCGATGTCCGACTCGCGGCCCTGCTCGCCTCCCTGGTCGAGCGGGAGCCCGGATTCCACCTGGTGGCCCACCGGTTCGGCCTTGTCGTCTTCCGCGCGGACACCGACGACAGGACGCGCGAGCTCACCCGGCGTCTCTCCGAGGAGGCCGACGTGCTGTGCACGCCCGCCGTGGTGGACGGCCGGCCGGTGCTCCGCGCCGCGTTGGGGTCCCCGTACGCGGACGAGACGACCGTCCGCCGCGCCTGGGACGTCATCAGGGCCTGCGCGGTGTCGGCGTCCTGACCGGCAGGACGGCCCTGGCGCGGAGGACGTCCCTGGCATGGAGGATGGCAACGTCACAGAAGACGGCAACGTCACAGAAGGCTGGGGCGCACACCGACGAAGTCGACCAGCGTGTGGCTGACGCTGTCCTCCTTCAGGATGCTCTGCCCGCTCACCTGCACCGCCTGGCAGCCGTCGCCGACCTGGGCTCCGGGTGAGAACAGCACGATGTTGCAGAGCATCAGCGGCTTCTGCTCGGTCTGGTTGGAGTCGGCCGCGGCCTGGGTCCCGCTCGCCACCACGGCGGCGAGCGCCGCCAGCGACAGACCGGCCGTACGCATCACGCCCATGGAACGTCCCGCCTTCGTGTTCGGAGTGCGCACCCGCATGTTCAGAGTCCCCGCGCGCATGTGTCAGAGCCCCAACGTGGCCGGGATGGCGATGTCCAGGCGGTTGATCAGGTCCACGTCCTCGGTGTGGGTCTTGAGCACGCCCTGCTTGACGTTCTGCCGTGCCTCGCACGTGCTGGCAGGGGGGTTGACGGCCAGCGGTCCGGTGTCGCACAGCATCGACGGGCTGTGGGTGTTGATGTTGGTGTCGGCCGCGGCTCCTCCCGCGGTGGCCAGCACCAGCGCTCCCGCGGCCAGGGCCGCCGCTCCGACGAACCGATGGGTACGCATCGTTGAACTCCTGAATCGAACGAGAGGGCCCCGGCGGTTCCCGCCGGGCGCGGAGGAGACCGGGGTGCTCAGGGCAGCAGGCCGTCGAGCGGGGTGATCACGTCGGCGAAGTCGACGATGTCGAAACTCTTGCTGTGATGCTTGACGATCTGCTGGTCGACGTGCTGTTCCGTGACGCACGACTGCCGCTCGCCACCGACCGAGAGCAGCCCCGCACCGCACTTGAGCGGGGGGTCGGCCAGGTTGTCGTTGCTGTCGGCGTGAGCCGCCCCGCCCATGCCGGCGACCAGCAGGCCGGAGCACACCGTCATCACCACGCGCCCGCGCATACGCGCCTTCCGCATCATCTTGGGTTCCTTCGCCAGTGGACCAGAGCGTGTACGCGGATATAACGCGGGACCCGGGGCGGAGGACACGTGGAGCCGCACCGGGATCCGCGGAGCCGGCGTGGCAGCCGAACGCTTCTCGTCCCGCGGCTGAGGGGTGGGCGCTCCTCCGCCCGCGGCCCGGCCCCGTGGGGTGGGGCCCCACGGGCCGGGCCCGGTGTCAGGTGAAGGGGATGGTGAGGGCGGAGCCCCTTCCGACCTGGAGGGTGGACGGGCCGTTGCCCAGGGCGCTCCAGACCTCGACGCGGATGGTGCCGCCCCTGAGGTTGCCGAGGGTGCCCGAGGTGGAGAGAGTGCCTTGGCGGGCGGAGGAGTATTCCTCCCAACCGGGGACGGGGTCGGTGGCGAAGTAGCGGTACGTCTCGACGCGGTCGAAGGTGCCGTCGCCGGTCAGGTCGTAGGAGACGCGGGCCTGTTGGGCGTGGCCCACGTGGGTGCCGGCGTCGACCTTGAAGGTGAACGTGGTGGCGGAGCCGGACTTCAGGGTGCCGTTGACGTTCCTCACCTCGTAGACCAGCGGGTTGTGCGGGGTTCCGTCGCGGTTGGCGCCGCCCGCTGACGGGAGGGTGTCGGAGGAGGCGGTCGAGGCCGCCTCGGTGGCCAGCCGGCCGCCGGAGCGCAGGTGGAAGGTGTCACCGGTGGCCGGCGGCGACCCGGTGTCGTCGCCCGTGGTGCCGCACAGGGTTCCCAGCCTGGTGTCGCCGCCCGCGCCGGACGCGGTGGACCTCGCCGGCACGTTCAGCACTCCTCCGTCCGAGAAGAGCACCGAGCACGGCTGGGCGGTGTGGTTGTGCGCGGCGTAGGTCCTGGTGCCGTTCTTCTCGAAGACGACGGCGGTCGGGGTGTTGGCCGTGACGGTCATGTCGGGTGAGCCGACGGAGTTCATCGTGGCGATCCAGTGGTAGGTGTGGGCCTTGCTCGCGCCGGCCTCGGGCTCGTAGGCGCCGTTCCAGCGGTTCCAGAAGGTCATGGCCCCGGCCGGGTCGTAGAGGGCCTGGACCTGCCAGAAGATGTCCTTCCACTCGACGGCCGGGCCGCCGTTCTCCCTCTCCATCTCGGCCACGCTGCGCCGCAGCATGGCCTTCTCGCGTGCCAGGCGCAGCGAACCCCCGGTCATCGGGAGGAAGTTGATGCCGTGGATCTCCTCGGGGTTGGCGGTCCACCAGGTCGCGTAGGCGCCGCCGCTGCCCCAGACCATGCCGACGACGTCGTGGGAGAAGTCCTTCGGGTAGACCTGCTGGTCGGCGTCGAACCAGTACTGCGCGATCGCCTCCGACTCGGTGGTCATCAGGTAGACGCCGAGGTCGCGCAGTGCCTTGTCGCCCATGGCGGAGCCCCACAGGATCAGGCCGGCGCTGAGGTTGACGGACTCCGAGGAGGACTCCTGGTTGTTGCCGGCGGCGAACGCCGCGTGGCCGGCCGCCCAGCTGTGACCGGCGTAGACGTCGAAGCCGCGCAGGAACGGGTACCTGCGGTCGTTCCGTGCCGGGTTCGCGGCGTCCTTGACGAGTTCCTTCACCATGCCGCCCCACTCCGAGTCGGCGGCCCAGCGGGGGTCGTACTGCGCCACGACGGCGGCGGCCATCACGTAGTAGGAATAGTGGAAGTGGTGGTCGTTGAGTTCCTGGTCGCTGCCGTAGGAGGCGGGGTATCCGATGAGGGTGCGCCAGTCCTTGTCGTAGGAGAACTCGGAGGGTCCGCCGACCGTGAACCACTCCTGCATCCGGCCCTTGATCAGGGTCAGCAGCCTGTCGCGGGCGGCGGTGTCCCCGACCTGGTCGGCGAGGGGGACAAGCTGGGCGAGCTTGCCGAGGGCCTTGCCGGTCCAGTAGGTGTCGACCGCGCCGCTGAAGGGGTCGCCCTGGTTCAGGACCTCGTTGATGTGGGCCCTGACCTTCGCCCTGTCGACGCCCGCGGCGCTCGGCAGGCCGGGCAGGACGCCGTTCACCTTCTGCGTGGTCGAGAAGGACGTGCCCTCGCGGACCTTCATCTCGCCGCGCGGCGAGACGTAGCGGTAGGAGGTCAGGGGATCACCGGTGTGCAGCCACTGGTGGCGGTAGAGCGCCTGGTAGGTGCCGGTCCGGCTGCCCTCCTTCGCCTCGGTGGTCAGCGAGTACGTCGCCCGGACCTCGCCGTTCCCCTCCCGGTAGTCCCAGTCCACCCTGGACCCGGTCACGAAGCTGAAGGCGTACTTCCCGAAGTCGGCGAGCGCGTCCCGGCTCGGGAGGACCGCCAGGGAGAAGTAGTCCTTCCCGCGCAGGTCGGCCCGGATCTCGTTGCCGGAGACGGTCCAGTCGCTGCCGCTGGGGGCGAACAGCGCGTAGTGGTGCCCCGAGATGGTGACACCGAGGACGTTGCCCTGGTCGGCGAAGACCGTCGGTGGGGCCGCCGCGCTGATCCGCGCCGCCCCGCCGGTGCCCTCGGCGTACACGTACGGCAGACCGTGGCCGATGGTCGTGCGCAGGCTGCGCGCGCCGTCGCTCCAGTAAGGGCTGACGGTCCAGTCGCTCCACCCGTCCGCCTTCGCGTCGGGTGAGTTGAGGCCGACGAGTCCCAGCGTCAGGTCCGCCTTGTGCGGGAACTCGTACTGGCGGCCGTCGCCCACGATCCGGTGTGCGGTCGGGTAGCCGACCTCCAGTCCGCCGGAGACCGCCTTGTAGGTGAGCGGGTGGCCGTACATGTTCTCCGACCACGGGTTGCCGGCGAAGCGCTGGAAGGCCAGCGAGGACCACCAGTCGTTCGTCGGGACGGGCGTGTCGGCCATGGCGGGGGTGACCTTGGGCTTCACCGGTTGGCCGGTGTTGTTCGACGGCCCCTGGGCGCCGCCGGGGCGGACGTCGCTGTAGCTGCCCCTGCCCACCTCGATCGTGGCGGCGGAAGCGGTGCCGCTGCCGAGGGTGCCCAGCGCGGTGGCGGCGAGAGCCGCCGTTGTCAGCACCGAGACAGTTCGTGGAATTCTCATACGCAGCTCCTCTGAGAGCGCTCTCAAGTCGCCGACAACGTAGGGCCGCGTTCCGGGCCGGTCAATACGTCGAGCCGGAATGCCTCCCCGGCCGACACGCCCCTCCACACGGTGAAGGGAGGCGGCACCGCGCCCGGACCGTGCGGCACGTCGGCCCGCCGCTCGGCCCCGGCGCGGCGGCGCAGGAGGCGCGGAACGCGGCATCGCGCGATAGCGTCGGCTGTGTGCTGTACGTGGCCGTCGCTGGTGCGGAGCATCAGCCATGACACGTGGCGGCCGTGCGTCGGAAGCGCGGTGGGCGCGGCTCGGCTGGCTGTGGTGGCTGGTAGCGGCGGTCCTGGTCACCGCCGCGCTGCTGGGGTTGGTCTCGCGGCAGGGGGAACTGCGTCGGGCGGCCGAGCTGCTGACGCGCATCGATCCCGCCAAGGCGCTCGTGGCCCTGTTCTTCGAGGCCGCCGCGTTGGTGTGTCTGGCCGCGATGCAGCGGTGGTTTCTCGCCACCGGCGGGCTGCGGATGACAACGGCCAGGATGGTGCCGCTGGTGCTTTCGGCAAACGCGATCGCCGGCGTGCTGCCCGCGGGCGCGGCGTTCGCCGTCGCCTGGCTCTACCGCCAGCTGCGGCGCCGGGGGGCGGGAGAGGCGCTGACCGCGGGAGTTCTTGTGGTCTCGGGCGGGCTGTCGGCGCTGGCGCTGCTGACCGTGATCGCGGTGGGCACGCTCACGGCCGGTTCCCGGGGCCCCGGCCCGGAGCTGATGGCCGTGCTGGCGGTGCTGGCGACGGTCGCCGTCATCGGCCTGATCGCCCTGCGGTCGGCCGTCGTCCGGCGGGCGATGGGCCGTGGTTGGGCACGCGTCGAGGCCCGGTACGGCCGGACCAGGTCGGCGAGCAAGGCGGTACGCGGCCTGGTGACCCACGCCAGGAGGGTCCGGCCCGGGGTGCGACCGTGGCTGTGGCCGGTGGGACTGGCCCTGCTGAACTGGGTTTTCGACGCCGCCTGCCTGGTGGCCAGCCTCTGGGCGCTGGGCGTCCCGATCCCGTGGGCCGGCCTGCTGCTCATCTACGGGCTGGTGCAGATCCCGGTCAGCGCGCGTCTGACACCGGGCGGCATCGGGATCGCGGAGGCGAGCCTGACGGCTCTGCTGGTGTTGTACGGCCTGCAGCCGGGGCAGGCGTTCGCCGCCGCGCTGGTGTACCGGATCTGGAGCTTCTGGCTGCCGCAGCTGGTCGGCTGGGCGTGCTGGCTCGGGATCACGCTGCGCGAGACACGGTGAGGCGCCGAGTGCCCAGACCATGCGCGCGCCGCCCG
>NZ_WMLF01000243.1 GCF_014156695.1 Streptomyces durbertensis
CCTGGGGGCACGGCCTGACCGCCCAGCCCGGCCCCGACGCCGACCCCGCCCACCGGCTCGCCCTCGGCGCGCTCTACGCCCGCTGGACGCGAGCCGCGCTCGCCGACACCCTCGCACGTGACCGCCGCGGCGTCGTCGCACTCGGCGGCAGCCCGCTGTGGCTGACCACCGACAGCACCGCCCCCGGCCACGCGCTGCCGCTCGACGGCGCCGCCGGCCTCCGCCTGCTCGGCGGCGCACGCTTCACCGCCGACCCCGACCGGCCCGTGCGGTCCGACGAACTCACCGTGCTACCAGAGCCGTTGGACCGAGCGGTGGCGGCGACCGGACCGCTGCCGCGCCCGCTCGACCTGTTCGGCCCCGCCGAGGTCCGGCTCCTCGCCCGCTCCAGTACACCGAGCGCCGACTGGGTCGCCCGACTTGTCGCCGTCGACCCGGCCGGGCACGCCGCGCCGCTGGCCACCGGCATCGCCCGGCGACAGCACCGACCGGACAGCGCGGCCGCGTTGACCGTCCCGCTCGGTCGGCTCGCCCGGCGGCTGGCGGCCGGCACGAGACTGCGGCTGGAGGTCGCCGGCCACCACTTCCCGGCGCACGCCCGCAACCCCCACACCGGTCAGGACCCGCTCACCGCGACCGAACACCTGCCGTCCGAGCGGGAGTTGATCCCCGAGGCCAGCGTGCTGCTGCTGCCGCGCCTGGAACGCGGCGCCTTCACCGCATCCGTCGACCCCCTACAGGAGATATGCCGATGAGCCGCCCGACGAGCCTTCCGCTGGAAGCCCTGGTCGACCCCGTGTGCGGCGTCGTGCGCTCGGTCGGGCCGGTGCCGCACCCCGAGGGCGCCCCGCCGCGCTACACCGCGATGACCGCCGAGGTCGCCGACGCCCGCCACCTGGGCGCCTGGCCCGCCGACCGGGTCTCACTGGGCACCACCTTCGGCGACCCGGACGGCGCACGCCTGGCCGCCGTCGCGGAGGCCGTGGAACGGTACTGCGGCAACCGGGTACCGCCGCCCGGCCACCCCGACGAACCGCTGCGCGCCACCGCCGACGAACTCACCGCCAAGGGACTGCGGTTGTACGGCCCGGACGACGTGCCGCGCAACGCGCCCTGGCAGTACGACCGACCCGGCTTCCCCTACCGTCCGCTGGACGGCGACACGCCGGCACTCTGGGCGCGCGCCGAGGAGCTGCTGCCCGGCGGCGAGCGCGCCGAGTGCTGGGCCCCGGTGTCCCTGACCTACCTGAACTGGCGTCAGGGCGACCTGCGTTCGCTGCCCCGTACCCACCACCTCAACTACGCCGGCATCGCCACCGGCCAGGGCCTGGACGACGCGGTGGAACGCGGCCTGTTGGAGGTCGTCGAACGCGACGCGCTGGAACTGTGGTGGCAACTGGGCGGGCCCGCGCGCGGGATCGACCCCGACAGCGTGCCGGGCCTCGCCGCCGACCTGGCCGGCAGCGGACTGCGGGTGTGGATCGTCGAGATGCCCTCCGAGTTCGCACCGTGCATGGCGGCCCTGGTCTTCGACCCGGCGAGCGGGGTGTACGCGGCCGGGTTCGCCTGCCGCCTCGACCCGGCGGAGGCCGCCCGCAAGGCGGTCCTGGAGGCCGTGCACACCTGGGTGTTCACCCTCGGCGTCACCGACGCCGACGGCTGGGTCTTCCGTTCCGTCGACGCCGGCCTGCTGGCACGCGGCCTCTACCTCGACCACCGCGCCGACGGTCGCTACCTCGACTCCAGCGGCACCCACTTCGCGTCCGTCCGCGACCTGGGCGCCCACGTCCAGGTCTGGCTCGACGAGCGGGTGCACCCGTTGGCGGAACGGTTCACCGCGCCGGCCGGCGGACGTGTCCCGGTCGACCGGGTCCCGGCCGCGACGCGCGCGGAGCTGGACGAGAGGCTGCACGCCGGCGGCCACCGCGTCGTCGCCGCCGACCTCACCACCGAGGACATCAGGGAAACCGAACTGCGCGTCGCCCGCGTGCTGGTGTCCGGCCTGGTTCCCAACGCCCCTGCCGCCTTCGGGTACTTCGGCTGCCCGCGCTTCGGGCAGGCCGCACTCGCCCGGGGCTGGCGGGAGACGGCGCCCGTCGAGCCGGCCGACTTCACCCTCACTCCGCCGCCGCACATGTGAGGCCGCCGATGCGGTACCCGCACGACCCCGACACCACCGTCCACGACGGAGCCCCCCTCACCACCGGAGCCGAGCCGGAGGAGGACCTCACCGCCCAACTGGCCCTGGCCCGCAGCGTCCTGCGACCGGGCCCCGACACCCCACCCGGTCCGCCGGTCCCGGCGTGGCCCGGCGAGGCGCTCCCACTGCCACCCGCCGACCAGGACCGGCTCGACCTGGACAGCCTGCTCCGCCTCTCGCTGGCCGCCTCACCGACCTCCGGGCGGCTGCGACCGAACCCCTCCGCCGGCGGCCGCCATCCGGTGGACGTGATTCTGGACGTCGGCGCGCGTTGCACGCTGCCGCCCGGGCGCTACGGCTACGACCCGCTGCGCCACCGCGTCCACCGCCTGTCCGCCACGGTCGCGCCGGCGCTCGGGACCGCCGGGGCGACCGTGGCCCTTTCGGTGACGATGCAGCGGACCCGCAGCCACTACGGCCACCGGGCCGGGCCGCTGGCGCTGCTCGACACCGGCCACGCGGCGGGAGCGCTGTACGCCGCCGCGCTGTCCCTCGGCCTCCCCGAGCCGCGCCTGGACCTCACCGGCACGCGCCCCGAGCCGCTGGCGACCGTCACACTGCGGCCTGCCGTCCACCGTGCCACCGGTGACACCACCGCACAGCGGTCGCTCACCGCCCGGAGAAGCGCGGACCCCGCCCTGCTGACCGGCACGCCGCCCCCGGCGGCACTGGCGGCGGTGCTGGCCGCCGCCAACCGCCATGGCGGGCACCTGCGTTGGTGCGTCGCCGCCGGCGACCAGGAAGCCCTCCTGGAACTCGACGACCGCCACCCGTCCACCGCCGTGCCGCCTCCGCTGCGCCGCCTGGCGGCCGGTGACGCCCGCCCCACCCTGGCCGCATGGGCGGCAGGGCAGGGCTGGCTCGCCCACACGGGGGCCGTACTGCTCGGCTACGGCTGCCCCGAGGACGCCGCGCCGCCCGCCATCCGGGCCGCCCACCTGCACGCCGGCCACGCCGTGCACCAGGCCTCGCTCACCGCCGCCCGGCTCGGCCTCCCCGCCCGGCCCGTCGGCTCCTGGCAGGGCGCCGACCTCGGGGCCGCGCTCGGCGACCCGCCCGGCCGCGACTGGGTGGTCCACGGCCTCGCCCTGGGCGGACCGCGACCCCGCACGTCCGACCCGACGTCCACCACATCCGAGGACCCACCATGTTGATCCACCCCGAGCTGCGTCGCGCCGCGGACACCGCCCGACGGCCGCTGCTCGCCGCGACCGGGCTGCTGGCCGCCGTCACCGTCACCCACCTGCTCCAGGCCGTCGCCCTCGCCTTCGCGCTGGCCGCCATCGCCGGCGGCGACGCCCACCGGGTGCCGGCACTGCTGGGCGCGGTACTGGCCCTGGTGGCACTCCGCGCGGTCCTCGGCTGGTGGCAGCGGGACACCGCCGCCCGGGCGGGGGCGCGGGTCCGGGTGCGGCTCCGCGACACCCTGCTGGCCCGGCTCGCCGCCGCCGGCCCCTCGCGGCTCGACGCCACCCGCGCGGGGGCCGTGCGCACCACGCTCGTCGACGGCGTCGAAGGCGTCGACGCCTACGTCTCCCGCTACCTGCCGCAGCTGCTGGTGACCGTCGTCGCGCCCCCGCTGCTGCTGGTCGCGGTCGCCGCCGTGGAGCCGTACGCGCTGCTCGGGCTGGTGCCCGCGCTGCTGCTCGCGCTGTTCGGGCCCCGGCTGTGGGACCGGCTGCTCAGCCGCCGCGGCAAGGAGCACTGGGACAGCTACGAGGCACTGGGCGCCGACTACCTGGAGGCGCTGCAGGGCATGCCGACGCTGCGCGCCACCGGGGCTGTGGCCCGTACCCGCCGACGCCTGGAGAAGCGGTCCGCCGCCCTGCACCGGGCGACCGTCGCCAAGCTACGGGTCTCCCTCGCCGACACCGGGCTGACCGACCTGGCGATCCAGGGCGGCACCGTCGCCGCGGCCGTGCTGGCCTGCTGGTCGGCCGCGACCGGCCGCACCACGGCCGCCGGCACCTACCTCGTCCTGCTGCTCGCCTCCGAGTGCTTCCGCCCGGTGCGCGACCTGGCCCGGGAGTGGCACGCCGGCTACCTGGGCGTCTCCGCCGCCGACGGCCTGGCCGAACTGCGCGCCCTGCGGCCCGCGGTGCCGGACCTCGGCGGCCACGTCGTCACCGCCCGTTCCGCGCCCGAGATCCGCTTCGAGAACGTCCGCTTCGGCTACGGCGACCACGGCGCCGACGTGCTGCGCGGCGTCGACTTCACCGCCCGCGCCGGCCGCATCACCGCGATCGTGGGCCCCTCGGGCGCCGGCAAGTCCACCCTGCTCGCGCTGCTGCTGCGGCAGCACGACCCGCGTGAGGGCCGCATCCTGATGGACGGCCGGGACATCGCCGACCACACCCTGGCCTCCCACCGCCGGCAGATCGCCGTCGTCTCCCAGGACACCTACCTCTTCCACGCCAGCGTCGCCGACAACCTGCGCCTGGCACGGCCCGACGCGACCGACGCCGACCTGGTACGGGCCGCCCGCAGCGCCGGCGTGCACGACGAGATCACCGCGCTCCCCGACGGCTACGCCACCGTCCTCGGGGAACGCGGCGCCACCCTGTCGGGCGGCCAGCGGCAGCGCCTCGCGCTCGCCCGCGCCCTGCTGGCCGACGCCCCCGTCCTCGTCCTCGACGAGGCGACCAGCTCCGTCGACGAGCGCCGCGAGGCGGACATCACCGCCGAACTGGTCAAGGCCGCCGGCGGCCGCACCCTGCTGATGGTCGCCCACCGACTCGCCGCGGTACGCCACGCGGACCGCATCGTCGTACTCGACCAGGGCCGCGTCGACTCCGTCGGCGACCACCGCAGCCTGCTCGCCGCCGACGGCGTCTACGCCGCACTCGACCGCGCCGGCCGGACCCGGGAAGGCGGAATCGCCGCATGAGCAGCACCCTCGACACGACCACACCCGGCAACAAGCCCGCCGACGCCGAACGCCCGCCGCGCGGCGCGTTGCGCGCGCTGCTTCCCGCGCTCGCCGGGCACCGCCTCATGGCCGCCCGCACGGTGGCCGCCGCCCTCGTCGAACAGGGTTCACTCGTCCTGCTGGTGACCCTCGCCGCGCACACCGTCGGCGTCGCCGTCATCGAGGGCCGGGCGCCCGGCGGCGCGGTGGTGGCCGCGCTCGTCGCGCTGGTCCTGGTGCGGGCGCTCGCCACCTGGCGGGAGATGGACCTCTCCCACGACCTCGCCTACCGGGTGCTCGCCGAGCTGCGCGTGCGGGTCTTCGACGGGCTGGCGCGCAGCGCGCCCGCCCGCGTCGCCGGCCGCCGCAGCGGCGACCTGGCCGCCACGGCGATGGCCGACGTCGAGGCGCTGGAGTTCTTCTACGCCCACACCACCGCCTCCGTCCTGGCCTCCGGCACCGTCTTCGGCGCCGGCACCGCGGTGCTCGCCACCCTGGACCCCTGGCTCGCGGCGGCCGTCGTGCCGTGCGCGGCGCTGCTGCTGCTCGCCCCCGTGCTGGAGGGGCGGGGGCGGGCGGCACGCGGCGCCCGCACCCGGGCCGCCGGCGCCAAGCTGTCCGCCGACACCGTGGAGACCGTCGACGGGCTGCGGGAGCTGCTGGCCTTCGACGCCCTCGACAAGCGCCGCGCCGCCCTGCGCGAACAGGGCGAACGGGTCGGCCGGGCGCAACGCGCCGAGGCGGTGTGGGAGGCGGGCGCCGCCGCCGTACGCGAGACGCTGATCGTGCTCGCGCTGCTCGCGGTGGTCGCCGCCGCCGGACACGCGGCGCTCACCGGCCGGCTGCACGGGCCGTGGGTCCCGGCGGCGCTCGCCCTCTCGCTCGCCGTACTGGCCCCCGTCGCCGAGGCCGCCCGCGCGCTCGGCCAGGCGGCGGGCCTGCGGGCCGCCGCCGCCCGGGTCGGCGCCGGCGTCCGCGCACCGGCGCTCGCCCCGGAACCGGCCGCGCCCAGGCCGTTGCCGAGCGGGCCGCTGGGCCTGCGGCTGCGCGCGCTGCGCTTCGACTACGGCGGCGTTCCCGTACTGGACGGCGTGGAACTCACCGTGCCGCCCGGCCAGACGCTCGCCCTGGTCGGTGCCTCCGGCGCCGGCAAGTCCACCTGCGCCGGGCTCATCGCCCGCTTCTGGGACCCGCGGCAGGGCGCCGTCCAACTGCTCGCCGCCGACGGCTCGGCGCTCGACCTGCGGGACGTCGCCGACGCCGACCTGCGCCGCGCGGTGGCCGTCGTCGGCCAGGAGGCGCCGCTGTTCCACGGCACGCTCGCCGAGAACCTGCGGCTTGCCGCGCCGGAGGCGGACGACGAGGAACTGGCCCGGGTGGCGCGGCTGTGCGGCGTCGACCGGATCGCCGCCGCGCTGCCCGAGGGCATGGCAAGCCCGGTGGGCGAACGCGGCGCGACGCTCTCCGGCGGCCAGCGCGCCCGGGTCGCGCTGGCCAGGGCGCTGCTCGCCGGGCCCCGCGTCCTGGTCCTGGACGAGACGACCGCCCACCTGGACAACAGCGGCGAGGCGGAACTGGCGGCCGCGCTGCGCGCCGGGGCGGCCGGGCGGACGACCGTGGTGATCGCCCACCGGCCGGCCACCATCCGCCGCGCCGACCGGATCGCCGTCCTGGAGAACGGGAGGATCGCCGAGACCGGCGACTGGCGCGAGCTGACCGCCGCCGGCGGCGCCCTGACCCGCGTCCTCGGCGCGTGATCAGCTCATGCGCAGGGCGAGGAAGAAGTCGAGCTTGTCCTCCAGCCGCGACAGGTCGCGACCCGTCAGCTGCTCGATGCGCCCCACCCGGTAGCGCAGGGTGTTCACATGCAGATGGAGCCGGCTCGCGCAGCGCGTCCAGGAGCCGTCGGAGTCCAGGAAGGCCTCCAGCGTGGTCATGAGTTCCGCGCGGTGGCGCGTGTCGTAGTCCCGCAGCGGGTCCAGCAGCCGGGCGGTGAAGGCGCGGCGCACGTCGTCCGGGACAAACGGCAGCAGCAGCACGTGGGAGGCCAGTTCCTCATGGCCGGCCGCGCACACCGGGCCCGGTCGGGCGGCCGCCACCCGACGGGCGTGCCGCGCCTCCTCCAGGGCGCCGCGCAGGCCCTCGGCGGACACCACGGTGGCGCTCACCCCGAGGGTGACCCGGCCGTCCTCGCCGAGCCCCCGGCTGAGCGGTCCGCGTACCGCCTCCAGCAGGCCGTCCGCGCGCAGGCCGCGCCCGGCGACACCGGCACGGGCCTCCCCGTCCTCGCCGGCGGCGGGCCCGCGCTCGCCGGGCGCCTCCGGCTCGGCGGGCAGCGGGACCAGCGCCACCGCCTCGTCCCCGCTCTGCGCCACCGCGAAGCGGTCCAGCGCCTCCATGCCGTCGCCGCGCGGGTCGGCCAGCACCTCCTCCAGCAGCGAGCGGGCGACCGGCCCGGCGGGGAAGCGCGCGTCCCGCCACTCCACGCCCGCGACCACCACCTGCCAGGCCGGTGACGAGCCCAGCCCCGGCAGGAGGACGGGCGCCGCCATCCGCAGCCGGGCCGCGATGTCCGCGGGCGGCGCGCCGGCCTGGACCAGGTCCAGCACCTCCTGCGCGAGCCGCCGGCGTACCGCGCGGGCGGCCTCCCGCTGCTCGCGCTCGACGGCGATCAGCCGGCTGACGCCGTGCAGCAGCTCGATCCGCTCCGCCGACCAGTCGCCGGCGTCGGCCTCCACGGCCAGCAGCCAGTCGGACAGCACCGTCTTGCGGAGGTCCTCGCCGTCCCCGCCGACGGCAAAAAGCGAGTACGTCACCGGGACGGCCGGGGCGCCGGGGGAGGGCGGGTG
>NZ_WMLF01000244.1 GCF_014156695.1 Streptomyces durbertensis
GAGTTCAGCCATGACAAGCACGGACCTGCCCTCGGAGCACGCGCGGGAACTGCAGGACCCCCACCTCCTCACCGAGGAGGAGATCACCGCACAGCTCCAGGGCGCCCCCTGGACCCGCTACGCGGCCATCGGCGACAGCATCGTCGCGGGCATCCGCGAACCCCTGGAGGGCTACGCCGACCTCGGCTGGGCCGACCGGGTCGCGGCCGGGCTGCGCCGGATCAACCCGGAGCTGGAGTACCACAACTTCGGCGTGCGGGACCTCTCCGCGGCGCAGATCAGAGCCACCCAGCTCGACGCGGCGCTGGAGTTCAAGCCGGACATCGCCATCGTGGTGGCGGGCGGCAACGACCTGCTCGGCAAGCACTTCGACACGGCCGCCGTGGAGACGGAGCAGGCCCGCATGGTCTCGGCGCTGCGCAGCCGGGGCTGCACCGTCGTGACGATGGGCCTGTTCGACAACACCTGGACGCCGTACGTCGCCGAGAAGTACAAGGCGGTCATGAAGCACCGTCTCCAGCAGTTCTCCGACCTCACCCAGGCGGTGACGCTGCGGATGGGCGGCCTGCACGTCGACCTTCCCAACTGCCCCGCGGGCAAGGAGCCGATCTTCGCCACCGACGGCCTCCACCTCAACGTGCGCGGGCACGCGGTCGTCGCGACCGAGGTGATCCGCACGCTCGGCGAGTACCTCGCCGCCAGGAAGGCCTGACCCGCCGACCCGGTCCCGGGGGGACAGGACCGTTCCCTCCCCCGCGACGGCAACGCCCCGCCGGGGCCGCCGGGCTCCTCGCACCAGAGGAGCCCGGGCTTCGGCGTGCCAGGGGCCGCGAGACCGATGTGAAGGACGTCGAAAGGACGTGGGGACATCTTGAACGCCATCTCTGCCGACGAACGCCACGACCCCTACTGCATCGCCCCGGACATGGCCACCGAGCTGCTGGCGCAGGCGCCCTGGCGACGGTGTGTCGTCCTGGGCGACGCCTTCGCCCAGGGGGCCGGAGAACCCCGCGCCGGGTACGGCGACGCCTCCTGGGCCGAACGCCTGGCAGCGGCGCTGCGCTCGGTCCGTCCGGACCTGGCGTACGTCAACCTGGCCCAGCGGGACCCGGTCGCCGCCGAGGTGCGCGCCCGGCAACTCGGCAAGGCGCTGACCTTCCAGCCCGACCTCGCAGCCGTCGCGGCGGGCGGCTCCGACGTGCTGCGCGACTCCTTCGACGCCGACGCGACGGAGGCGGAACTGGCCCGGATCATCGCGCCGTTGAGGGACGCGGGCGCCGATGTTGTCGTCCTCGCGCCGTTCGGCAGCGGAACCGCCGGGCACTTACCCGAGGACGTGCTGCGCCGACGACTGCGACTGCTGTCGGAGCGCACCCACAACCTGGCGCTGCGCAACGGGGCGATCCACGTCGATCTGACCGCCCACCCGGCCGACGCCGACCCCGGCATCTTCGGTGCGGGCGGGTGGCACGTCAACGCGCGGGGCCACGCCATCGCCGCCGCGGCGACGATCCGCCGGATCGGCGTCCACCTCGGCGTGTACGGCCCGCCCTCCCTCCACTGAGGCGCGGTTCCCCGGGCACGCCTCCGCGGGAGGCGGGCCCTTCGGGGACGTGCGGCTTCCGGCCGTCACCGCGCGGTGCGGATGATCAGGGCCTCGCCCCGGTCGGCGTGCCCGCAGACGGCGGCGCCGAGGGTGCCTTCCCGGAGGTTGAGCGTCTGTACCAGGTGGAGCAGGGTGCGGGGGCCCGACGAACCGAGGGGGAGCGCGCGGGAGTCGGTGCCGAGGCTGCGCAGCGAGGGCGCGGCCAGGGCGGCCGAGTAGTGGTCGGCTTCCACGTGGTCGAGGTCGTACGCCGTGAGGCACGCCCTTTCCAGGGCCTCCTCCAGCGCGTGGGCGGGCCAGCGGTGACGGGGCTCGGCCGGTGCCGCCGTTGTCGCGTACGAGGAGATCTCGGCCAGCCAGTCCAGCCCGAGCGAGGCGGCGAGTGATTTGCGCATGACAACTATGGCCGCCGCCTCGGGTACCTGGTCCACGAGGGTCCGGGTATGGTTCCGCGCCGCGGTGAGCGCG
Source organism: Streptomyces durbertensis (assembly GCF_014156695.1). GTDB lineage: Bacteria > Actinomycetota > Actinomycetes > Streptomycetales > Streptomycetaceae > Streptomyces > Streptomyces durbertensis. The sequence goes on from NZ_WMLF01000244.1 coordinate 2,075, forward strand.
CCGGCCGCGACGGGAGGGTGCGGCCGGGCGAGTGTCATCACGGTCCTGAGGCCGCGCGACCAGTCGCCGCCGGGCGCTCCGGGATCACCTCCGCGCGTGTCGCCGTACGCCTCCCCGAGGCGGCCGCACGCCGCCTCGCCGGACAGCCCGGCGCCGGCGGCCCCGAGGGCCGGCAGGTTCTCAAGGCCGCCCGCGACGACGACGTCGTGCCTGCCCGAGCGGATGAGCTCGTACGCGCGGGCGACGGCGGCCATGCCGGAGGCGCCGAACTCCTCGGCGGAGAGGGAGGGCGCCGCGTGGGACGGAACACCCGCCTTGAGCACCGCTCGCCGGGCGTGACCCTGCCCGACGCCCGGCGCCAGGCCGTGCCCCATGACCACACGGTCCACCCGGGCGACGCAGATCCCCGCCCGGTCCAGAGCCGTCCTGATCGCCACCGCGCCCAGATCGGCGGCCGACAGCGCCCCCAGTGTTTCCAGGTGCCTGCCGACGGGCGTCCGGGCGCCTGCGACGAGGACGGACTCTGACATGTGGACCCTCCGGTTGGTCGGTCTACGGCTGCGAGGTGGGAGACATACGCCGGATGGAGTCGAAGAGGAACCGGAACTGGCGCAGGGCGGATTCGAGCAGTTCGTCGGGATCGTCCGCGTGCGCCATGGCCATGGCGGCCTCGCACTGGGCGCCGTAGACCATCGACGTCAGGGACTCGATCTCGTGCCGGGGGAAGCGCCCTTTGCCCAATGCCTGGGAAAGGCCGTAGAACATCATGCGCCGGCAGTCGGTGCGGATCTCGCGCATCGCCTCCCAGCCCAACGCGCCCGGGGCGTCGATGAGCGTGATGCGCTGCCTGGTCGGTTCCATGGAGCCGACCAGGAATTCCCTCATTCCCTGGAACAGCGCCTCCCAGGGGTCGTTGTAGTGCGAGTACTCCTGGGCGATCGCGCTGGAAAGGTCCTGCTGTTCCCGTTCGTAGACCGCGCGGAAGAGCTGTTCCTTGTTCTTGAAGTGGTGGTAGAACGCGCCCTTGGTCACTTCGGCGGCGTCGCAGATCGCGTCGAGCGAGGTGGCGGTGTATCCGTCCCGGGCGAACAACTTCCTTGCGGAGTTGAGGAGTTGCAGCGTGGTCGTCGAGGAGCGCTCCTGTTGGGTGCGGCGTCCGGTCCGCCTCGCCACCCTCTGCTGAGTCATCGTGCGTGCTCCTCCTTGCGACGTGCTTTCGCCACCGGCGTCGCGGTTGCTCCCGGCTGCCGCGCGCTCCCCTCGGGGAAGGGGTCGCCGTCCTCGCGACGCGTACGCGGGTCACCGCGGTTCCGCCCAGATTACGTACCGATAGTAGGAAACTGCAATAGGGGTGTGGGCTCTGGCGTGACAGGACGGCCTGAACGCGGCATTGCCGGGTCGCCCGGCGGCCTTTCGCCCTCCCGGTTCCGCGGCCGCGCCGGCCGCGGCGCCGACCGGGGGCTGTGGGGAGACGGGGGGTGTCGGAATCGCCGGAGGAGGCACGCGGCCCCACGCCGGGGCCGGCGGCGACCGAACGGTCCTGCCCGGGCGCGTTTCCGGCCGGATCCGAGAAGATCGCGCAACCGGACTGGTGCGCTGTTGCGGGCGTCCGTCGTCATCAAGGGGCTTGAATCCGATGTTTCGAACGAGGTGATCTTGGCCGGTTCCTTTCGGGTGGGGTCGAAAGGAGCCGACATCAAGTCGTGCAAAGGGTTGTGGTCAAATCCCGCGCATGTGTATGTTCTGGGGTCGATGGAAGGTTCGACACAGGCACTCGTCCCCTCGGAGGGTGTGAGCGGCGTTGGGAACCCGTAGAGCGGGCACGACTCGCCGGATCCCGCGCTGTTCGCCGTTCAGCCGCACACCTCTCACCCGGATGGTCACCCACCCGGAGCGGCGTCGCACCTCAGTGCAGAAATCTTGGCCGACTCTTCCGCTCGCGCAGGTAGTTCCCGGTAGTTGTGCGTCTTTCTGGTCGTCGAAATCGTGACGTTTCCCGCGCGCGTGAGGCGTCGTACGTCCGTCCATCTGGTTCCAGAATCCGGGGGGTAAGGTGCAAATCGGGCTACTCGGGCCGTTAGCCGTCACCGATCAGAGCGTTCCGATCGCCATTCCGGGCGAGAAGCTCAGGGCCGTCATCGCGACCCTCGCACTGACTCCCGGGGTGACGGTCTCGTCTTTTGACCTGCTCGACGAGCTCTGGGGTGAACGGCTGCCGCGCAGTGCGGCGAACTCGCTCCAGGGCCATATCGCCCGGCTGCGGCGGACGCTGGTGCAGCACAGCGGCAAGGAGGAGATGCGGCAGGTGATCCGGACCTCGGGACCCGGATACCTGCTCGCGGTCCCGCCGGAGAGCATCGACGCCTCGCGGTTCGTCGCGGACGTCGAACGCGCGGGTCGTATGAGCGCCCGCGAGCCGGAGAAGACCATCGTCCTCCTCACCGAAGCCCTCGCCACCTGGCGCGGGCCGGCCCTGCTCGACACCGGGCACGGCATGATCTGCCGCACCGCCGCCGCCCGGCTGGAGGAGACGCGACTCCTGGCCAGGGAACTCCTCATCGACGCCAAGCTCGCCCTCGGCGGCCACTACGAGGTGGTGTCGGAGCTGGAGCAGCTGCTTTCCCGCCACCCGCTCAGGGAGCGGCTGTGCGAGCAGTTGATGATCGCCCTGTACCGGTCCGGCCGCCAGGCCGACGCCCTCGGCACGTACCACCGGTTGCGCCAGCGCCTGTCCGCGGAGCTCGGCCTGGAGCCGGGTCCCGGCCTGCAGGGCACCCTGGCCGAGATCCTGCGCCACGGAGCGGATCTGCTGCACGAGGCCAGCTGACCCGCCGGGCTTCCGGCCCGGCGGGTCGCCCCCGCGCCCTGGAAACCCGCGGCCGCGGAAACCCGCGGCCGCGGAAACCCGCGGCCGCGGAAACCCGCGGCCGCGGAAGTCCTCCGGCCGCGGCGGTCACCGGCGGGCTCACCGGGACCCGGGCGGACTCAGACGGATCTGGTCACCCGCAGGATCTGCCAGATCGCCCCCAGGCTGGCACCCCGCTCGAACGCCAGGTACTCGGGCGTCACCAGGTGAGGCGCCCACTTCTCCTTGTAGGCCAGTTGCGTCGCGGCCGGGTACACCGAGCCGCCCTTCGCCGCGAGCAGCCGCATGAACTTCCCCGTCAGCGCGCTGTGACCGGCCAGTTCGCACGCCGGGTCGAGGCCGGTGAACGGAGTGAAGCCGAAGTGCAGCCACTCGGCGCCCTCCTCGGTGAAGCGCTCGATCGCCGCGGCGTTGATCGTCTCCATGACGCCCGGCATCACCTCGGGGAGGCGCCGGCTCAGGTCGTGCAGCCAGCCCGGACGGCTGCCGTAGGCCGGTGAGTACGAGACGTAGGCGACCGGCCTGCCCTCGACGAGCCCCGCGAAGAGCCGGCGGTGCTCCTGAGCCGGGCCGCCCACCTGGCCCACCAGGAACTCGATCTCCTTGACGTGCCTGCCCTTCGAGCGCAGCCAGTCCCGGTCGATCCGGTCGATCTGCTCCTCGACCTCCTTGTCGTACCGCAGTTCGCGGACCTCCAGGCCGCCGCGTTTGGCCCTCGATATCTTGTTGCGCAGCTTCATGAACCTCGTGCCGCGCAGGGTGAACTCCGGCAGGTGCACCGCATACGAGGACCCCACCTGGTTCACGGTGAAACCCGCGGCCGCGTACAGTTCGGCGTCCGCCCGCTGGAGCTGGATTCCGACGATCGTGCGGCGTTTCGCGCGCGCGTACCTCCCGAATTCCTCAAGGAGTGCGCGCTGCTGTGATTTTGCCGTGAAGGCGCCGCCGAACTGGATGAAGTAGCGGCCCGCCCCGCGGTAGGTGACAACCCCGCCGCCGCTTCCCTCGAAGTGTTCGTTCCCCTCGTTGAGCGCGAGGAAGGCGCTGGGGTTGTCGCCGTGGTCCCGGATCGACCCGAGCAGTGACTCCGGTATCCCCTGAGTGCCTTGCGAAGACTCCACTGGCCGGCTCATCAGTCCACCCCATCGTCGTGTCGTCCACAGGTGTGCGGGAACGTAGCAGAAGACGGCGGCGAATTGCTGAAAAGCCGGTGTCAGCGGGATCTAATCGGCCTCTCAGAGGGCTCTGGAAACATCACCGTCGCAGCCAGTTCCGGCAGGCAGTCGAACGATGAGGAGTGTCCGTGGGCAGTACGCAGCTGTCTCGCCAGGTGCCACAGAGTCGATCTGCTCCACCCCCCGGGGTCGCTTCTCTGCGCACCTATCACTCCTATGTGGGAGGCGAGTTCCTGGAAAGCGACGAATGGGTGTACGTGCTCAGTTCGAGCGCGCTGCTCGACGACGTCTTCACCAGCCTGACGCTCAAGCGGAAACTGGAACAGGGGCGCGTCACGCCCGAGGACCGGGGCGACGTCGTCGTGGGCCGGGTCGCCAAGGCGGACCGGGCCACCGTGCGGCGAGCGATCGACGCCGCGGCCGAGGCCGCCCCGGCGTGGGGCGCCTTCCCCCTCGACGAACGCATCGGACGCTTCGGCGCGCTGCTGCACCACAAGCTCGCCGAACGGGCCGAGGAGATCGCGGAGATCCTCGTCCAGGAGGGGCATCCGCTGATGCTCGCCCGGTGGCAGGTCTCCGGGATGCTGGAGTGCTTCAGCGCCGAGTCCACCGCCTTCTACCGGTCCCAGATGCTCCAGGAGTTCCACCGCGGTGAGCGACGGCTCCAGGTGCGCAGGCGGCCCGACGGGGTGGTGTGTCTCAACCCGCCCCAGAACGCGCCGCTTTCGAGCGCGCTGCTCGGCGTCACCGCCGTCATGGGCGGCAACTCGCTGATCGTCCGCGCCCCGCGCAGCGGCCCGCTCGGCGTGATGTACGTGATGCAGGAGATCGTCGCCCCCGCGCTCGACGAGGTGGGCGCCCCGCCCGGCACCCTCAACGTGGTCTGCGGCGACCCCGGTCCCATGCTCTCCGCCTGGCTCGCCAGCCCCGACGTGGACGACATCATCTACTTCGGCTCCAGCGAGAACGGCACCAGGTTCGAGGCGCGCTGCGTGGCCGAGGGCAAGAAGCCCATCCTCGAACTCGCGGGCAACGACGTCGTGACCGTCTGGAAGGACGCCGACATCGACCTCGCGGCCGAGGCGCTCACCGAGAGCTTCTACGGCTCCGGACAGCTGTGCATGATCCCCAACCAGGTCCTGGTCCATCCCGACGTCGCCGACGACCTGGTCGCCGCCCTCGTCCGCAAGGTCGGCCACATCCGGCCGGGCTACCCGACCGAGCCCGACGTGCTGCTCACGCCCGTGCTGCGCAACGAGAAGTTCTTCAGGTGCCTGGACGACGCGCTGGCCAGGGGCGCCGAGCTGGCCTGCGGCGGGCACGCCATGCAGCTGGACGAGAGCCGCGACCCCAACGGCATCTTCCTGGAACCGACGGTCATCGTCGTGCGCGGTCTGGACGACGCCCGCGAGGTCGAGGCCGTCGTGCACGAGACCTTCTTCCCGCTGCTGCCCGTCGTGGTCGCGGACCCCGAGCCCGACGAACAACTCCTCGACCGCTTCGTCGACTTCGTCAACTCCAACGCCTACGGCCTGCGCAACTCCCTGTGGGCCGGGGACCCCCGGGTCGTCGACCACTTCCTGGCCCGGGTGGGCAACGGCGGTCTCCTCAAGGTCAACGACTCGCACATCGGCTTCCTGCCCTGCCTGCCCACGCACGGCGGGACCGGACTGACCGGCGGGGTGTTCGGCGAGGCCAACTACCCGATCCTCCGCACCTCCCACGTCCAGGGCGTGAGCATCTCCACGGGCTCCCGTCCGCGCGACGCCGTCTTCGGCGCCTGGCGGAGCCTGCGCGAGAAGAAGACCCCGTAAC
>NZ_WMLF01000245.1 GCF_014156695.1 Streptomyces durbertensis
CTGGGAGGGCGTCAGTCGGCGCTGCTGGAGGCGCTGATGGGCGTCGGCATGGCGCTGATGGCGCTACCGGTGCCCGCCGTTCCCCCGCCCGTCCTGCTTGTCCTGTTCGCCGGGGCGCTGCTGTGGTCGGCGGCGCTTCTGCACCGGCGGGTGCCGCACCAGGCGCACCATCTGCTGGAGGGCGGCGCCATGGTCTACATGACCGTGCTGATGCTCGACACCGCGTACGGCACGGCCGACGGGACGGCGGGCGGGCACGCCTCGCACGGTGAGCCCGCCGGGCACGCCGCGGCCGGCGTTCCGTCGCTGAGCGCGTTCCTCGCCGCGTACTTCCTGCTCTACGCGCTTGTCACCGCCCGGCGGCTGCTGCCCGCCCGGGCACCGCACGGCGGCGAGCGGGCCGCCGGGGCGGCCGGCCCGTCACGGGCGGCGCACTCCCCCGAGGTCGCGGCGGCCTGCCGGCTGGCGCTGGCGCTCGGCATGGCGGCGATGCTTGTTGCCATGTGAGCCGGCCGAGCCCCCGGGGAAGGCGGGCGCCGGAAGCCGTGAGGCGTGCGTCACTTCCGCCACGGCTCCGTACCCGGTGCCGACGGCCGAGCAATACCCTGACAGACATGATGGTCGCGCTGGCGCTGCTGTTCCTGGGAGGCCTCACCGCCGCACTCGCGCCACGCGTGCTCGACCGCGGCGCCTGGACCGACCGTGAACCCGTGCTTGCCCTGTGGGTCTGGCAGTGTGTCGTCGCCGCCGTGCTGCTGTGCTGCGTGCTGGCCATGGCGCTCAGCGCCGCGGAGGCCTGGCAGGCGGTCCGCGGCCATGTCTTCGCCCCGGCCCCGCCGTCGGTGATCGAGGCGTACGCGCTGTCGGCGGACGGCCATCCGTGGGCGGGCGTGGTGGCGGTGCTGCTCTTTGTCGGCGGCGCCTGGTCGGCGGCCATGCTCACCAGGGAGATCCTCTCGGCCAGGCGTCGCCGCCGCCTCCGGCGCGCCGAACTGCGCCACCGCGCGCCCGTCCTCCCCGGCGAGGAGGAGCGCGGCCACGACCGGCTTGTCGTCCTGGAGGGCGAGCGCCCCGACGCCTGGTGGCTGCCGGGCTCACCGCCCCGCCTGGTGGTCACCTCCGGCGCGCTGCGGCGGCTGCGCGGCCGTCAGCTGGACGCGGTGCTCGCGCACGAGGAGGGCCACGTGCGGGCGCGCCACGACTGGCTGCTGCACTGCTCGTCGGCGCTGGCCGCCGCGTTCCCGCAGGTCCCGGTCTTCCGGGCGTTCCGCCGCCAGATGCACCGGCTTGTGGAGCTGGCCGCCGACGACGTCGCCTCCCGCCAGCACGGGCGGGTGACCACCGCGCTCGCGCTGGTCGGCCTCAACGAGGACCGCGGTGTCTTCGGCCCCTGCGGGCCGCACGTCGCGCAGCTGCCGCAGCGGGTGGACCGGCTGCTGGGCCCCGCCGACCGGCTGCCGCTGGGTCGCCGGGTGAGGATGACCGCGCTGGCGTCGCTGGTGCCCGTCGTACCGCTGGTGGTGGCCTTCGTGCCGGGTCTGAACGCGCTGGGCTGAACGTCGCGGCCGGTCTCCGCCGCATCCGCTGCCGGTGTCCGCCGTCGTGGCTCCCCGTCGTCCGGCAACCGGTACGGGCGATCCCCCGCGTCGCCCGTACCGGTGCCCGGGACGGTGGACACACCTCCCCGAAGGCGGTCCCCGAACGCCCTGCTGAGTATATTGGCTGCTAGCCAGCCAACGCAGGAGTTACAGGATGTCCCCTCGGAGCGCCGCGGTCAACGAGGAGTTGCGCCGCCGCTCGCGCGAACGGCTTCTGGAGGCCACCGTCGCGCTGGTCGACGAGCGCGGATACGAGGCGACGACCCTCGGCAGCATCGCGGACCGCGCCGGAACCGCGCGCGGCCTCGTCTCGTACTACTTCCCCGGCAAACGCCAGCTGCTGCAGTCCGCGGTGCACCGGCTCATGCACCGCACGCTCGCCGAGGCGCTGGACAGGGAGCCGCTGCCGCAGGGCGCCGACCGGGGCAGGGAGCGACTCGCCCGCGCGATCGACGCCGTCCTGGGGCTGGCCCGGGACCGGCCCGTGCTGATGCGCACCCACATGGCGGGGATACTCCAGCAGGAGGGCTTCGTCCAGTGCGACGAGCAGCAGCGCCTGGCCGGGCTGCTGCGCCAGGCGCTCCAGGACTACGGGTCGACCGACCTGGAGACCGACTACCCCATGCTGCGGGCGCTGCTCATGGGCGCGGTCGTCGCCGTGCTGCTGCCGGGTGCGGCGATGCCGCTGCCGGCGCTGCGCGCCGAGCTGTTCGCCCGCTACGGGCTGGAATGGCGGCTGGGCGACCCGCCGGGTGGGGAACCACCCGGCGGGCCGCCCAGGCTGCCGTTCGCCGCCGGGCGGGCGTAGCCGCCGGCGTGCGCGCCGGGTTACGGTGCCGCTTCGGCTCAGCGGATGTGGGGCTGGGTCTGGGCGTTGAACTCGCCCATCCGCACCCGCTTGGCGCTGTCGGTGCGCCGGTCCCTGATGTCCAGCACGTCCAGTCCGTTCTGGTCGCTGCTGTAGACGTGGCCGTTGTAGTAGTAGGCGCTCCAGGTGCCGCCGAAGGTCAGCCGCTCGGTGTTCTCCGGTCCGCGTTCGAAGTAGCCGATCTCGTGCGGCCGCTTGGAGTCGGTGAAGTCCCAGAAGGACACGCCGCCCTGGTACCAGGACTGCACCATGATGTCGCGGCCCTTGACGGGGATGAGCGAGCCGTTGTGAGCGACGCAGTTCTCGGTGTCCGCCTGGTGGCGCGGGATCTTGTAGTAGCTCTGGAAGGACAGCTTCAGCTTCTTGCCCTTGCGCTCCACGTGGTAGATCGCGTTGGCGCCCTTCTCGTCGCCGACCCTGGCGTTGCAGGTCGCCCCGCCTCCACCGCCCAGTTCGTCGGTGAAGACGACCTTGCGGCCGTTGTTGCTGAAGGTCGCCGAGTGCCAGAAGGCGAAGTTCTCCTCGTCCCTGACCCGTTCGACCACCTTGGGCCGCTCGGGCTTGCTGATGTCGAGCAGGATGCCGTCTCCCATGCACGCTCCGGCGGCGAGCTTCAGCGCCGGGTAGGCGGTGATGTCGTGGCAGCCGCTGGTGGGCGTCTTCTCGGGGCGCTCCGGGTTGCCGGGGAAGCCGCCGTCGGGGAAGAGTCCGGCGAACCTGACGAGCTTGGACTTCTCCGGCGCGTGGCGCGGCACCTTCACGATCGAGATGCCGTCGTGCGGGGGCTGGCAGTCGGGGAACGTCTCGTGGGGGAAGTAGGAGGACACATAGACGTACAGGTCCTTCTTGCCCGGCACGAGGGTGTGGGTGTGCGAGCCGCAGGCGGTCTCCACCGCGGCCACGTAGCGCGGACTGGTCTTGTCGCTGATGTCGAAGACCCGCACGCCCTCCCACGAGCTCTTCTCGGTGGCGGGCTGCGACGTGCTGTTGCACGTGTCGTCGCTGCGCGAGGAGTCGACCGAGAGGATGAGCAGGTTGCCGGCGACGGAGATGTCGTTCTGGGCGCCGGGGCAGAGCACCTCGCTGACCACCCGCGGCTTGTCCGGGCGCTTGATGTCGTAGATGACAAAGCCGTCGTAGTTGCCCATGAAGGCGTAGTCGCCCTGGAAGGCCAGGTCGGAGTTGACGCCCCGGAGCGCGCCCTTGGGGACGTTGGCCAGGTGTCGGACGTTGGAACTGGTGTCGATCTCCCCCGACGCGGGGATCTCGCCGCTCCTGATGGCCTTCTCGACCTCGGCGCGCTCGGCCGAGGAGCCTTCGACCGGGGACGGGATGTCGTCCGGGTCAGGAGTGGCCGCCGCCGGTTGGGCGGTGAGCAGCGCGGCGAGCATGCCGATGGCGGCAGCGGCCACACCGATGCGTCTGCGTCGTGCGGGGGGTGTGTGCGACGACGTCACGGATTCCTCCCTCTGGGATCCCGGAGCACCCGGTCGGGCACACCGGACCGAAGGCAGTATCGAGCATCGCATGTACATTTCAACAGCGGATTACCGTCCGACCGTGCTCAACTTGACCGACTCCCAACGGAGTCGGCGTACAGACAGGCGTACAGACAGGCGCACAACGTCCCCCACCGCACCAACGGCGGGAACGGGACAACGACGGCAACAGCCCCACAGGGAGGCACAGGTGACCGATCGTCACAGAGTCCGCACAACGGCCGTCCTCGGTGCGGCACTTCTCGGGGCGCTGCTCGTACCGCTCGCCGGCTGCACAGCGGGCGGCGGCGAGGAGTCGGCCGACCGGCCGCCCGTACTGGCGCCCGGACGTCCGGGCGAGGACGCCAGGACGATCTCCCCCGAGGAGGCGGCCGCCGCCGGCACGCGGCAGAGCCGGCCGAACGCCGCCGACGTCGCGTTCATGACGATGATGATCGTCCACCACGAGCAGGCGCTGCTGATGTCCGGGCTGGCGCCCGAGCGCGCCGAGGACGACCGGGTGACCAGGCTCGCCGACCGGATCGCCACCGCCCAGGAGCCGGAGATCCGGCTCATGCGGGCGTGGCTGAAACAGCACGCGAAGGACGGCGCCGGCACCGGCCACGGCGACGGGCACGGCGGCCACGGCGGCGACCACGCCGACCACTCCTCGATGCCCGGCATGGCCTCCCCCGCCCAGCTCACCAAGCTGCGGGCGGCGCGCGGAGCACGGTTCGACCGGCTGTTCCTCGACCTGATGATCACCCATCACCAGGGTGCGGTCACCATGTCCAGGGACGTGCTGGCCAAGGGCTCCGACGTCGCGGTGCAGGAGCTGGCGACGGAGATCGCCGCCCAGCAGGCGGCCGAGGTGGGTCGCATGCGCACCCTGCGCTAGCGCGCACCTCCAGCGGGTGGGGGCGACACCCTTCCGGCGCCGCTCCCCTCCCGCCGCGCGGCGGCCGGTGCGATGCTGGAGATCCCGGCGGAAGGATACGACCGTGGCTCTCCCGCTCCGCATCGCCGTTGTCGGCTCGGGCCCCAGCGGCGTCTACACCGCCCAGGCGCTGCTGGACCGGCTGCCGCCGCCAGGCGTGGCCGTCGACGTGCTCGACCGGCTGCCGTGCCCGTACGGCCTGGTCCGCTACGGGGTGGCGCCGGACCACGAGAAGATCAAGTCGTTGCAGCGGAACCTCCGGACGGTGCTGGAGGACGGCCGGGTGCGGTTCGTCGGCAACCTCCCGGTGGGCGCGGGCGGTGTGTCGACGCGGGAGCTGCACCGCCTGTACCACGCGGTGGTGTACTGCGTGGGCGCCGCCGCCGACCGCCGTCTGGGCATCCCGGGAGAGCAGCTGGCGGGCAGCCACTCGGCGACCGAGTTCGTCGCCTGGTACAGCGCGCACCCCGACGCCGCCGGGCGGCGCTTCCCGCTCGACGCGCGTTCGGTGGTGGTGATCGGGGTGGGGAACGTGGCCGTCGACGTCGCCCGGATGCTCGCCCGGACCCCGGGCGAGCTGCGCGGCACCGACATGCCGCAGGCGCCGCTGGACGAACTGGCCGCCGGCTCGGTGGAGACCGTCCACCTGGTCGGCCGGCGGGGGCCCTCACAGGCGAAGTTCACCACCAAGGAGCTGCGGGAGCTGGGCGCCCTGCCCGGCACCCGGGCGTACGCACGACGGGACGAGCTGGCACTGGACCCCTACAGCACCGCCCCCGAGGGACTGCCGGCGATGATCCGGCGCAACCTCGCCGTACTGCGCGACTGGACCGCCGACACCACACCCCCCGGGCCCGGTGAGCGGGCGGTCCGGCTCCGCTTCTACCTGCGGCCCGTGGAGATCCTCGACGACGGCCTGGGCCGGGTGCGGGCCGTCCGCTTCGAGCGGACGGCCCCGACGGAGGACGGACGGGTGCGCGGCACGGGCGAGTACGAGGAGATCGAGGCGCAGCTGGTCCTGCGGTCGGTGGGCTATCGCGGTGTGCCGCTGCCCGGGTTGCCGTTCGACGAGACGACGGGCACGGTCCCGCACGACCAGGGCCGGGTGCGGCGGCCGGGCGGCGCGCTCTCCGGCGAGTACGTGGCCGGTTGGATCAAGCGCGGGCCGACCGGCGTCATCGGCACCAACCGGGCCTGCGCGAAGGAGACCGTGACCACGCTGCTGGCCGACGCCGACGAGCTGGCGGCCCGCCCGGTGCCGCCGGACGACCCGCTCCGGGTGCTGCGGGCGGCCGGGCACGACCCGGTCGAGTGGCACGGCTGGCTGGGCATCGAGCGCGCGGAGGCGGCACTCGGCGGCGGCCTGGGGCGCGGCACGGTGAAGATCCCCGACTGGGAGGGGCTGCTGGACGCGGCGCGGCGCGACTGAGCGCCGGACGTCACGCGGTCAGCCGGCCTCCCGCCCGTCCTGGGCCCGCGCGGCGGCGAGGACGGCGGTCAGCAGCCCGGGGAAGAGCACGTCGAGATCGGTGTCGCGCAGCGCGTTCATCTTCGCCGTGCCGCGGTAGACCTGGTTGATCACCCCGCTCTCCCGCAGCACCCGGAAGTGGTGGGTGCAGGTGGACTTGCTGACCGGCAGGTCGAAGCTGGAACAGGCCTGCTCGGGCGGGCCGTCGGCCAGCCTCCGCACGACGGACAGCCGCACGGGGTCGGAGAGCGCGTGCAGCACGTGCTCAAGCCGGACGGCGTCCCGGGCGGGGTGCTCCAACTCGCGTGAGGCGGTGGCGCTTTGTCTGGTCACCCCTCCATAGTACGAGAACTCTCGTAGTTTGACACGCGTCGTACTACGATGGTTATCGTACGACCACAAGCCGATCCACGCCGTCCCCGGATGAGGAGCACTTCCGTGACCGGTCTGTTCGACCCCTTCGCCCTGCGGTCCCTGACACTGCCGAACCGCGTGTGGATGGCGCCCATGTGCCAGTACTGCGCGCCGACAACCGGCGCCGACACCGGCGTCGCCGGCGACTGGCACTTCGCCCACTACGCCGCCAGGGCCGTGGGAGGCGCCGGACTCGTCCTGGTCGAGGCCACCGGCGTCAGCTCCGAGGGCCGCATCAGCCCGGCGGACCTCGGGCTGTGGAACGACCGCCAGGTCGCGGGACTGCGCCGGATCACCCGCTTCCTGACCGGGCAGGGCACCGTCCCCGGCATCCAGCTCGCGCACGCCGGCCGCAAGGCGTCCACCGACCGGCCCTGGCGCGGCGGTTCCCCGCTCGCGCCCGAGGCCGGCGGCTGGCGACCGGTGGGACCCAGCCCGCTGGCGTTCGACGACGGCCACCCGGTCCCCGCCGAGTTGACCGTCGACCGGATACACAAGATCACCCGGCAGTTCGCCGACGCCGCGCGCCGGGCACTCGACGCCGGCTTCCAGGTCGCCGAGATCCACGGCGCCCACGGCTACCTCATCGGGGAGTTCCTCTCCCCGCACAGCAACCACCGCACGGACGGCTACGGCGGCGACCTCGCGGGCCGCACGCGCTTCGCCCTGGAGGTCACCGAGGCGGTCCGCGCGGTGTGGCCGGACGAACTGCCGCTGTTCTTCCGGGTGTCGGCGACCGACTGGCTCACGGAGGGCGGCTGGACGGTGGAGGACACCGTCACCCTGGCCGCCGAGCTGCGGAACCGGGGCGTCGACCTGCTCGACGTGTCGACCGGCGGGAACGTGCCGGACGTCCGCATCCCCACCGGCCCCGGCTACCAGGTGCCGTTCGCCACCCGGGTGCGGGAGGAGACCGGCCTGCCGGTGGCCGCGGTCGGCCTGATCACCGAGCCCGGACAGGCCGCCGGCATCCTGGCCGCCGGCGAGGCGGACGCCGTCCTGCTCGGACGCCAGCTGCTGCGCGAACCGAGCTGGCCGCAGCGGGCCGCGCGGGAGCTGGGCGCCACCGTGCCGGTGCCCGCCCCCTACAGCCGGGCCGTCCGGGGCCGTCCGCGGGAACTCGTCGACGCCTGAGCAGGCGGAGCGGGGCAGGC
>NZ_WMLF01000246.1 GCF_014156695.1 Streptomyces durbertensis
GGCACTGGGGGGATAGGGTCACCGGGAGTGGCCCCACCGGCACGAAGGGACATGAGCCATGGCAACGGAGCAGGAGAAGGACGAGCTCTACGCACTCGACATCTCGGGGGTGGAGTGGCTGAGCGCACCCGGCAGCCCGGAGGAGGAGCGGGTGGAGATCGCCCATCTGCCGGGCGGTGGCGTCGCGATGCGCAACTCGGCGGACCCGGACACAGTGCTGCGGTACACCGCCGCCGAGTGGGAGGCGTTTGTACTCGGGGCGCGGGACGGTGAGTTCGACCTGGAGCAGTGACGCTCCGAGGTGGCGCGCGGCGACCGGGGCCCTCCCAGTCCGGTCCGTCGCGCGCACGCCGGTGGGCGTCCACGACCCACCACCCCGCACCCAACGCGTCCGATACGGAACTGCCGCTTCCGTAGGCGAGAGTGCACACTGTTGGGTGCGGCACCGATTCACAGGGGAGACAAGGGGGCACGCATGGTCGCCGACCCGGGCACGGGGCTTCGTTTTTCTGTGCTGGGTCCGGTGCGGGCCTGGCGCGGCGAGGAGCCGCTGAGCACCGGTTCTCCGCAGCAGAAGGCGCTCCTGGCCGCACTGCTTCTGCGCGGCGGACACACCGCCACCGCGCACGAGTTGGTCGACGCGCTGTGGGGCGAGGACCCCCCGCAGCAGGCACTGGCCGCGCTGCGCACGTACGCCTCACGGCTGCGCAAGGTCCTCGGCAGTCAGACGCTTGTCACCGAGTCCGGCGGCTACATGATCGACACCGCCGCGCCGGGCACCTCGCTCGACCTCGACGAGGCGACCCGACTGGTTCACGAGGCCGAGAAGTTCGCGGCGTCCGGCGACCACAACCGGGCCCGGGAGCGGTACAACGACGCGCTCGCGCTGTGGGACGGCGAACCCCTGGCCCGCGTGCCGGGACCGTACGCCGAGGCGCAGCGCGCCCGGCTGGAGGAGTGGCTGCTCTCCCTCCTGGAGAACCGCCTCGACCTGGATCTCCAGGTCGGCTGCCACGCCGAGGCGGTCGCCGAACTGACCGCGCTCAGCGCCGCCTACCCGCTGCGCGAACGGCTCCGCGAGCTGCTGATGCTGGCGCTGTACCGCAGCGGTCGGCAGGCCGAGGCGCTGGCCGTGTACGCCGACACCCGGCAGCTGCTCGCCGAGGAGCTGGGCGTCGACCCCAGGCCGGAACTCGCCGAGCTCCAGCAGCGCATCCTGCGCGCGGACGAGAGCCTGAACCTCACGCTCGACCGGCTGCCGGCGCCCGCCACCTTTGTCATGCCCCGGCAACTTCCGGCCACCGTGCCGGACTTCACCGGGCGCACCACACAGGTCGCCGAACTGAGCGAACAGCTCGCCACCTCGGAACGGAGCGTGATGGCCGTCTCCGCCGTCGCCGGCATCGGCGGCGTCGGCAAGACCACCCTCGCCATCCACGTGGCACACGCCGCCAAGGACCGCTTCCCCGACGGTCAGCTCTACGCCGACCTGCGCGGTACCAGCACCTCCCCCACCGAACCCGGCGCGGTGCTCGCCGCGTTCCTGCGCGCGCTCGGCATCGCCGACGACGCGATGCCCGACGGTGTCGAGGAGCGGGCCGCGCTCTACCGCAGCATGCTGTCGGGGCGGCGGGTGCTCACCCTGCTCGACAACGCCCGCGACGCCGCCCAGGTACGCCCGCTGCTCCCCGGCACGGAGGGCTGCGCCGCACTCATCACCGCGCGCACCCGCATGGTCGACCTCGCCGGCGCCCACCTCGTCGACCTCGACGTCATGAGCCCCGAGGAAGCCATGACGCTCTTCACCAAGATCGTCGGCGCCGAGCGGGTCGGCGCCGAACGCGAGGCGGCCATGGACGTCGTCGCCGCCTGCGGCTTCCTGCCGCTGGCGATCCGCATCGCCGCCGCCCGGCTCGCCTCCCGGCGCACCTGGACGGTCTCGGTACTCGCCCGCAAGCTCGGCGACGAGCGCCGCCGCCTGGACGAACTCCAGGCCGGAGACCAGGCCGTCCGCGCCACCTTCGAACTCGGCTACGGCCAGCTCGACGCCGAACAGGCCCGCGCTTTCCGCCTGTTGGGCCTCGCCGAGGGCCCCGACATCTCCCTGCACGCCGCCGCCGCCCTTCTCGAGATGGACGCCGACGACACCGAGGATCTGCTGGAATCCCTCGTCGACACCAGCCTGCTGGAGTCCGCCGCGCCCGGCCGCTACCGCTTCCACGACCTCGTCCGGCTCTACGCGCGCGACTGCGCCCTCCGCGACGAACACTCGCCGTCCGAAAGGGAGTCCGCGCTCTCCCGGCTGCTCGACTTCTACCTCGCGACCGCCCGCGAGGTGTACTGCCTCGGCCGCCCCGGCGACCGCATCCCCGCCCATCTCGCGCGAACCCGGCACCCGGGCCTCCAGCCCACCGACCGCGCGGAGGGCCTCGACTGGCTGTTCGCCGAGGCCGACTGCCTGCTGGCGACCGCCCGCGCCCTCACCGGCCCCGCGACCCTGCCGCGCGCGGTCGACCTGCTGCTGGTGATCCGCGACCTCGCCGAGTCGGGCTCCTACTCCCGGCAGTGTGCCCAGGTCGCCGAAACCCTCCTGATCGCCGCCCGGGAAGCGGGCGACGCCCGCAGCGAAGGCCGCACCCGCACCGTCCTCACCTTCTCCCACACCGCCGCCGGCGCCTTCCAGCAGGCCGACGAACACGCCAAACGGGCCATGCTGCTCGGACTGTCCGTGGAAGACCCGATCGTGTGCGGCCAGGTGCCCAACGAACGCGGCATCATCGGCATCTACCAAGGCCACAACGAAGAGGCCGGCGCCTACCTGGAACAGGCCCTGGAAGCCTTCCGCGCCGACGGCAACCGGCCCGGCGAGGCCAGTGCGCTCAGCAACCTCTCCCGCGTCCACGGCAGTACCGGACGCACCGACAGCGCCGTGGCACTCGCCGAACAAGCCCTGCACATCTACCAGGAGTTGGGCGTCACGCTCCGACTGGCGAACGGACGCTACGCACTCGGCCTCGCCCTCACCAAGGTCGGCCGCACCGCCGAAGCCCTGGACCACCTCAGCCAGGCGCTGGGACTCTTCCAGAGCAACCGGATGCGACTGTGGATCGGCATGACGTACTTCCGCATGGCCGAGGCCGAACTCGTCGCCGACAACCCCGCTCGCGCCGCCGAACTCGCCGAGCAGGCGCTCACGGAACTGCGCGGCATCGGCGGCGACTGGCGGCGCGGCCAGGTGTTGACGGTACTGGGGCGTGCGCTGGACGGACTGGGGCAGCAGGGGCGCGCGCACGCGTGCTGGCGCAACGCGCTGAGCATCTTCGAGGCGGTGGACTCCGCGGAGGCGGACGCCGTCCGCGGCCTCCTCACCACGGCAACGGTGGCGGCCTAGGCCGTTTCTTCCGGGTCATCTCGCTGACCAGATGAAGAGGGCGGCGAGGTGGATCCTGGTGGTCAGCCCGCCGCGGGTGGAAGTTCCGTCCTGGGACGGCCTGGCGGGCGTGCCCGAGCGGTACGGCTCGTGGGCCACGCCGCACACCCGCTTTCGCCGATGGACCAGGGGCGCCCGCCGCCGGTCTCGACCGGTTCCCGGAGCTGGTGGCCCGCGCCCGCTACTGCGTCCCGCTGCCCAGGCGACCGCCAGCCCCGGACGGGTACCGGTCCTGGTCCGCTCCGGGCGTGTGGGTCAGCCGGGCGTGGCGCGCGAGGGAGTCGGCGATGACGGCGATCAACAGCACGCCCGCGGTGATCACCAGCTGAATGGCGGCGGGAATGCCCAGCAAGGCCATGCCGGAGGCGATCGACTGGATGACCAGGATGCCGAGCAGCGCCGACCAGGTCCGTCCGCGCCCCCCGAAGAGGCTGGTGCCGCCGATCACGGCGGCGGCAATCGCGCTGATCAGCAGGATGACGGGGGCGGAGCTCAGGCCGACCGTGCTGGTCCGTGAGGCCAGGAAGAGCCCGCCGAGCGCGGCCAGCGTCCCGGAGACCGCGAAGACCGACACCCGCACCGCTGCCACATTGAGCCCGGCGCGCCGGGCCACCTCGACGCTGCCGCCCAGGGCGTAGACCTGACGGCCGTAGGCGGTGCGGCGCAGTACATAGTCCAGGCCGGCGACGATCAGCAGAAAGAGCAGAAAGGCCAGGGGCAGCCCCTGGTACTGGTTGAGGACGGCGGCGGCGGCGAAGGCGATGAGGCCGAGCGCGGCCGTGCGGGCCGCGATCTCGCCCACCGAGGAGCTCTGCGTTCCGGAGGCGCGCTGGGCCCGCGATCGCCGCCGGGCGGCGAGGAAGTAGAGGCCGGTGGCCAGCGCAGCGAGGCTGTAGGCGGCGGCGGGGTGGCCGAAGTGGTGGCTGGTCAGCTTCGCCACCAGTCCCTCGTCGTCGAAGCTGAGGGTGCCGCTGCCGCCCAGCAGGGCCGCCATCAGGCCGTTCCAGGCCAGGGCCGCGGCGAGGGTCACGGCGAAGGCGGGCACGCCCAGCCGGGCGAAGATATAGCCGTGCAGGGCCCCGGCCGCGCAGGCGGCGGCGACCGCGCAGAGGACGGCGAGGGGCTCCGACATGCCGTGGCGGACGTTCAGCACTGCGAACAGGGCCGCGCTGAGGCCGCTGGCCGCGCCGACCGAGAGATCGATCTCGCCGAGCAGCAGGACGAAGACGAGGCCGGTGGCGATCAGGCCGAGGCCGACGATGTCCACGCTGAGATTGGACAGATTGCGAGGGGACAGGAAGTTGCTGTCGAGGATCTGGAAGACCGTCCAGATCAGCAGCAGGGCGAGGACCGCGGGCGCGGGGCCGAGACCCTCGGTGAGCTGGCGGCGCCGCCAGGCGGCCAGATAACCCCGCACGCCCTGGGCGCGCAGCTGCCGCATCCGGTCGCCGAGACCCGACGAGTGTGAGGGGGTGGGTGCGCTCACGGCCCGTACTCCTCCCGGTTCGCGGTGCGCTGGCTCACGGCGTGGTCCGTCGCGCCGGTGATGGCGGAGATGATCTGCTCGTGGGGCGTGGTGTTGACGTCGAAGACGCCGTTGTTGCGGCCGAGGCGGAGCACGGCGACCCGGTCAGCGACCGCCTTGATATCGCCCATGGTGTGGCTGATGAGCAGCACCCCGAGGCCGTCGTCCCGGAGGCGCTCGACCAGGTCGAGGAGGTTGCTGACCTGCCGGGTGTCCAGGGCCTGGGTCGGTTCGTCCAGGAGGAGCAGCTCCGGCTCCCCGAGGAGGGCGCGGGCAACGGACACGATCTGCAGCTGGTCCGAGGAGAGGGAGGCGACGGGGGCGCGGACATCGGGGATCTGGACCGGCAGGGAGTCGAGGAGGGATCGGGTGCGGCGGCCCATTGTCCCCTCGTCGAGGACGCCGAGGCGCCGGATCTCGGAGCCGAGAAAGAGATTGCCGACGACATCGAGGTTGTGGCACAGCGCGGAGTCCTGGTACACGGCGGCGATGCCCAGGTCCCGGGTGTGGTGGGGACGGGCCAGGTCGACGGGGCGGCCCTTCCATCTGAAGGCGCCCGCGTCGGCGGGCTCCACCCCGGCGATCACCTTGACCAGCGTGGACTTCCCCGCTCCGCTGTCGCCCATCACGGCGACCACCTCACCGGAGCGGATCTCCAGCTCGACATCGGTCAGCGCGTGGACGGCGCCGAACGACTTGTGGACGCCGCGCAGCGCGAGCAGCGGCGGAGCCGAGGCCTGTGTCATCGCGTGCTCCCTCCGCCGCTACGCCGCCGGTCCGACGAGCCCGGCCGCTTCGCAGGCCCGGCGGTACTTCGGGATGCAGATCTCGTCGAGGGTGTACATGCCGTCCCGGATCACGGTCTCCTCGATGTTGTCGACGGTCAGGGGAAGGGGCTGGAGTTCAACGCTCGGGATGTCCCGGGCCGTGGCGGTGTTGACGGTGCCGGTGGCGATGGAGTCGAGGGATTCGCCGCGCCCCAGGGCGAGGGCCATTTCCGCCGCGGCCTCCGCCTGGAGCTGGTAGGGCTTGTACACGGTCATGTGCATCTCGCCGGCGACGATGCTCCGCACCGCCGGGAGCTCGGCGTCCTGGCCGGTCACCGGGGGCAACGGGTCGATGCGCGCGTGCTTGAGCGCGGAGATCACCCCGGCGGCCAGCGCGTCGTTCCCGGCCCACACGGCGTCGATGTTGTCGGGGCCGAGGTCGGCGATGGCGGCGGTGGTGAGGGAGTATCCGTTCTCCGGGCTCCAGGCCGGGCCCCAGTACGTCCCGCTGATCTCCGCCCCCGCCTGCTCCAGCATGGCCTCCGCCGGATGCTCGATGCTCCATACGGGCCCCTCCACCCGGACGACCTGCGCCCCGTCGGCCTGATCTCCCAGACCGGAGAGCACACCTTCGCCCTGCAGCTCGCCGATGGCGTCCGAGTCGAAGGAGACATAGCCCGAGATCGGCCCCTGGGTGAGCCGGTCGTACGCCAGCACGGGGATGCCCTCCTCCGTCGCCTGCGTGACCATGCCCCGCATCGAGTCCTCGGTGACGGCATCGAGGATCACCACATCGATCCCCTGGGTGAGCATGGCGTTCATCTGCTGGTGCTGCGCCCGGACGTCGTTGTGGGCGTTGGCGTAGCTCACCGTGCAGTCAGCGCAGCGCGCAGCGATCTCCTGCTCGATGAGGGGCCGGTCGAAGGTCTCATAGCGGCTGGTCTCGCTCTCCGGGAGCAGCACGCCGATGGTGAGGGCGTCCGGGGCGGCGGCGGTCCCGCCCGGCCCGCCGGTCGCCCCGCAGGCGGCGGCCCCCAGGACGAGGGCGGCCAATGCTGCCGCGAGCCGTGTGGCCCTTCGCACCGGTGACCGGCTGAGCGTCCTCATGCGGCACCCCCGGCGTCGGAGGCGACAGGCTCGCGAGGGCTGAGCGCGACCTCTCCCCAGACCTGTTTGCCTCCGCTTATCGGCACCGAGCCCCAGGACGCCGACATCGCCTCGACCAGGAGGAGCCCCCGGCCGCCGGTCGCTTCCCAGTCCAGGCTGGTCGGCTTGGCGGGCGAGCGGGGCGAGGCGTCACTCACGGCCACCCGCAGCCGGTCACCGGCGAGCGTCAGATCGAGATTCACGGGGCCCTGAGTGTGCACCACGGCATTGGTGACCAGCTCGGAGACGACCAGCAGGACCTCGTCGGCCTCCTCCTCGACGCCCCAGGAGCGCAGGGTGCGCAGCGTGAAGCGGCGGGCGTGCATCACCGCGTCCGGCAGCCGCCACACGGTGGAGCTGGCGCGCGCCGGCTTGACGCGCATCCCGTCGTAGCGCAGCAGCAGCAACGCCACGTCGTCACGGCGGCGATCGAGGTCGCCCAGCAGCTCATCGGCGGCCCGGGCCGGGTTCGCCGGGTCGGCCCGGGACAGCAACTCGCCCATCCGGCGCATCCCCTCCTCCAGGGGCAGCTCGGACGTTTCCACCAGGCCGTCCGTGAGCAGCATGAGCGCGTCGCCGGGGTCAAGGCCCAGTGGGGTGAGGACGAACTCCGCATCCGGGGTCACGCCAAGCGGCGGGCCGCCCTCGACGGGGATCTGCTCCGTGCGGCCGTCCGGGTGGCGCAGCAGGGGCGGCGGGTGCCCGGCCCGGACAAACCAGGCGTTGCCCTCCTCCATGTCCAGCTCGGCATAGCAGCAGGTGGCGAAGAGGTCCGTCTCCATGTCGACGAGCAGCCGGTTGGCGTGGGAGACCACCACATCGGGCGGGTGGCCCTCCGCGGCGTAGGCGCGGATCGCCGTGCGCATCTGGCCCATGATCGTCGCCGCTCCGGCGCTGTGCCCCTGCACATCCCCGATCACCAGCGCCGCGCGGCCGCTGGGCAGCCGGATCACGTCGTACCAGTCACCGCCCACCTCAAGACCGGCCGTCGCGGGCAGATAGCGGGCCACGACCACCCCGCCGGGGAGGGCGGGCAG
>NZ_WMLF01000247.1 GCF_014156695.1 Streptomyces durbertensis
GCAGAACACGGCGTGCAGCTGTTCCTCGCGTGCGACACGGGGCGCGCCCGGCCACCTCGGCTGCGGCGCGGGCTCGGGCAGCGCGGCGCGGTCGACCTTGCCGTTGGGGGTCAGCAGCAGCTCCGGTCAGCGCCCTTAAGCCACCTGTGAAAAACGCTGGTTGACAAATGCTGATACCGGCAGAACGGGAGCGCGGCGGCAGAGCGGGTGAGGGTACACATGCGGCCCGTGCCTGACTATTCGCGCAGACCGATGCCCTCCACCGGGCTCGTCCGCAGTGCGAGCCGGGCGGGAAGGAGGATCGCGGCCAGTCCGATGAGCGCGGACAAAGCGACGATCGCCAGATAGATCGGCACCGGGATATGGGGCACCGGCGATCCCGTCAGACCGAGGCTGATGGTCGCCATCGGCAGCAGCGGCACCAGGGTTCCCAGCACCACCGCGATGGCGACGACCATCCCGCCCTCCACCCGCATCATCCGCATGACCTGCGCCGCGGGCGCCCCGACCAACCGGAGCAGCGAGAACTCCCGCACCCGACCGAGAGTCGCCAGCACCAGGGTGTTGGCCACGGAGATCGCGAGGTAGCCGAAGACGAGGACCAGCGGCAGCGCGGAGGTCAGCACCGACATCAGGGCCTGCTCCTGCTGCGCCGCCGAGAGCCCGCCCTTGTCGAGAACCTCCAGGCCCGGATACCGGTCGGAGAGGCGCCTCAGCCCCTCCCGCACCTTGCCCTGGTCGGCGTCCCTCTCGGCCTTGACGAACACCGCGTCCTGCAGCTGTCGGACGCTGTGCTCCCGTACGGTCTCCTGTGGCACCGTCACGTCTCCGAAGCCGAGACCCCGTTCGTAGATCGCGACCACCTCGGGCTTGAGTTCGATGCCGTCCGGCATGCTCAGCCGGATACGGTCGCCGACGCCCGCACCGAGTGTGCTGGCCGCGCCACTGCTGATAGCCGCCACGTCACCGCTCAGCTTCTTCAGGCTGCCGTCGGTGACATCCAGGTCGATGGTCTTGCTCACGTCACCGGACGTGACGCCCTGCGCCTGGTAGCCGAAGATCTCCGGTGAGCCCCACACCTCCCGGGAGGCGTGCACCGGGACCCGCATCACGCCCGTGGCCGCCTCGACCCCTGGCACCGAAGCGGCGTCCTCCACGACGCTCAGCGGCGGCCCGCCTGGCCCGCCCTGCAGGGTGAAGTCGGAGACGATGCCCTGCCTCGCCTGGTCCTGGGCCGCGTTCGCGATCGTCGTCGGGATGCACAGCTGCACCATGGCGAAGCCGATCGCCAGCGTCAGCGGGCCGATACCGGCCGCCAGACGGCGGGCGTTGGTACGGGTGTTGGCCACCGCCAGGAAGCCGTGCGGCCCCGTACGCCGCCGGATCGGGCCCGCCATGATCCGGCTCGCCAGGCTCACCACCGGCGGGGCCATCAGCAGGATCGCGATGACCATGATGAGTCCACCGGTGCCCGCGCCGGCCACCGCGAAGACACTGCCGAAGAACAGCGGCAGCAGCGATGCCGCGATGCCGACCAGGAACAGCAGGAGGCCGGCGAAGAGACGACCGCCACCGAGCTTCGACTTCTCGATCTGGGCGTCGCCCATGGCCTCCACGGGCCGGATCGCCACCGCCTTGCGGGCGACACCGATCGTGGCCAGCTCAGCCGCGATCACGGAGGCGGCGACGGCGACGAGCATCGGCAGCGGGCCGTAGGAGAACTCGAAGTCCTCGGGCAGCATGCCGATCCAGCTCAGCGCGCCCCGCATGAGCTGGGCCACGAAGACGCCCGGCAAACACCCGATCACCGAGGCCACGAGGGAGACGATGAGCGTCTCGGCCGCCATCATCTTGTACACCTGGCGCGGGGTAGCCGCGACGGCGCGCAGCAGGGCCAGCTCACGGCGCCGCTGGTGCACGTTGAGGGCGAGCGTGCTGGCCACCACGATCATCGCGATCAGCACGACGGTCGCACCGAGCGAGGCCGCCATATCCGTCAGCCCTGAGCGGGCGGAGGCCACGTCGTGGAACTCCACCTGGCTACGGCTGTCACCGCGGTACAGCTTGACGCCCGCGTCGGACAGGCGGTCGTCGAGCCGTCCGGCCAGCTCGTCCACATCCGTACCCGGGGCGGCCAGCACGCCCACAGCGTCGATCTTGCCGGGGTGGCCGTAGAGCTTCGTCGCCTCGGAGTCGCTGAAGAACACCGCGGGCGAGCGCAGCGGCCCGTCCACGCCCTGCAGGGAGGCGACACCGGTCACCTTGTAGTCTCGTGCCCGCTCCGTGGTTGCCAGCCGCACGGTGTCGCCGGGGGACGCGTCCGCCCGATCGGCCAGGTCCGCGTCGAGGACCACTTCGCCGGTGCTCCTCGGCGCCCTCCCCTCCTCCAGTTTGAAGGGGCCGAGCGCGGCGCTGGACCAGCCGTGGCCGGCCGACGGCTGCTCGCCGCCGCCGGAGTCCAGTCCGCCGTCCTCCTTCACCACCTGGGCGGGGAACGTGACGTCCGCGACCGCCAGGCGCACTCCCTTGACGGAGGCCACCTTGTCGACCACGTCGCTCCTCAGTGGCGCGGGCTGCTCCAGCGGCTTCGACTTCGTCTTGCCCGCGGTGACGCTGAAGGACTCCTTTCCTCCGACCACCAGATCGGCCCCGGCGTACCGCTGCGTGGTGACCCCCGAGCCGAGACCCGACTGCAGCAGGATGCCGAACGCGGTGATCAGCATCGACGCCCCGAGAAGCGCGATGAACGCCCCGACGAGACCCGCCTTCCGCTCCCGCAAGGTCATGCGGACGAGCTTGAACACCACCGGGGTCACAACCCCTCGAGACGAGTCATCCGCGCGGCCACCCGTTCAGCGGTCGGGGACTCCATCACCTCGGCGAAGGCACCGTCGACCAGGAATACCACTCGCTGGGCGTAGGACGCGGCGATCGGGTCGTGGGTCACCATGATCACGGTGTTGCCGTCGTGGTCCACGACCTCCCGCAGCAGGGCGAGCACGCCCCGGCCGGTCCGGCTGTCGAGCGCGCCGGTCGGCTCGTCGGCGAAGATCACCTCGGGCCTGGTGACCAGTGCCCGGGCGATCGCCACACGCTGCTGCTGACCGCCCGAGAGCTGGGCCGGCCGGTGACCCATCCGGTCGGCCAGGCCCACCCGCCGTGCCACGTGCTCCAACCAGGCCGTTTCCACAACCTGTTCGGCGAGCAGCAGCGGAAGCTTGATGTTCTCCTCAACGGTGAGGGACCCGAGCAGGTTGTACGCCTGGAAGACGAACCCGATCCGCTCCCGGCGCAGCATCGTCAGCTGTGCCTCGTCCAGGGTCGTCAGATCGGTGCCGGCCAGCTGCACGGAGCCCCCGTCCGGCCGGTCTAGTCCCGCGGCACAGTGCAGCAGGGTGCTCTTGCCCGCGCCCGACGGACCCATCACCGCGGTGAACGAGCCCCTCCCGAAGGTGAGGCTGAGGTCGCGCAGCGCGGCGACCTCCCCCGCGCCCCGACCGTACGTCCTGCTGACTGACCGTAGCTCCACTGCCCAGCTGTTCTGCGAGCCCGGCGTCCCGACTCCGTCCATGTCAGCAGTCCCTCTGATCACGCCGTCGAACTGCCGACCGCCGGCCTCGCGATGCGCCACAGCGCGTCTCCCATCCCGACTCGATACCCCTTGCGGGACACACGCTATGCAGCGGAGGGCGGCACGACCATGATGTTCGCTGGACCATGAGAGGTGCAGCAAAATGCCCCTCCTCCAGGGGGCGTTGACGCTGGCGATCACCGGTGTCCGCGGTGGTAGCGTGTTGCCGAACAGCTACTGGGGGTCTGCGCGGACATGGACGGCCTTCCCCAGCGGCCGTTAGGCCGCAGGATGACTCTGACCACGACACGGCAACAGTTTGTCCAGCGCTTCGTCTCGGCCCTCGGGTATCTGTGCACAGCCGGGGCCACCGCCCTCGCCGCCTTCGTCGGCTTATACGCGCTGCTCGTCGTGTTCGCCCTGAGCATCGTGGGGCCCGGGCTGTGCCTGCTGCCCTCCTCCCTGACCTTGCTCCGGCGCGGCGCTGACTTCCACCGGCGGTTCGCCGGGCGCTGGCTCGGCAGGGCCATCCCCTCCTCCTACCGGGACGCCGAAGGCAAGGTGCTGGTCCGCGCCCAGGTGATGCTCACCGACAAGGCCACCTACACCGACCTGCTCTGGCTGCTGACACACGCTCTGCTGGGCACGCTCGGAGCCGCGATGGCCCTCGGCCTCACGGTGGGCGCGTTCAACTGGCTGACCACCCCCATCTGGTGGCGGTTGGTCCCCCAGCCACCGGAGTTGATGGCCTGGCCCATCGACTCGTGGTGGGCGGCGGTCGGCGTCTCCTTCGTCGGTTTGGCCTACGGCATCGCAGCCTGCTTCCTGCTGCCGTGGTGCGCGCAGTTGCACGCCCTGATGACCCAGGCGCTGCTCCGACCGCGCCAGCGCCGGACCTCGCTCGCCAAACGCGTCGAAGAGCTGACGATAACGCGCGCCGAGGCGCTGGAGGCGCACGCCGCCGAACTGCGCCGTATCGAACGGGACTTGCACGACGGAGCACAGGCCGGACTCGTATCGGTCTCCATGCGGCTGGCCATGATGCGCAAGGCGCACCAGGACAACCCGGACCAGCTGCCCGAAATGATCGACCAGGCACGCGACCTGACCGACCAGGCCCTGCGGTCCCTCCGGGTGGCGGTCCGTTCGATCTATCCTCCGGTGCTCATGGACCACGGTCTGGCCGAGGCGGCCCGCGCGCTCGTGGCGGCCTCCCAGATCCCGACCGAGCTGGACCTGCAGTACGAGACCGAGGGGGCCCGGGCGCCTGCCGCCGTGGAGGCCGCGGCGTACTTCGTCATCTCCGAGGCGCTGACGAACGTCGCCAAACACAGCGGGGCCACGAACAGCCAGGTGCGGCTCCGCACCACCGAGGACAGGATTCACATCTCCGTGTGGGACAACGGGAAGGGCGGTGCGGCAGCCGACTCCGGAAGCGGCATCCACGGCATCAAGCGCCGGGTGGCCGCCTTCGACGGAGTCACCGAGCTGCACAGCCCGCCAGGAGGACCAACAGCACTACGAGTGGAGCTGCCGTGCGGATCGTGATCGCCGAGGACAACGCCTTGCTGCGGGAGGGCCTGTCCCTACTGCTGACCAGTACGGGCCACGAGATCTGCGCGACCGTGGAGGACGGCGACAACCTCGTCGCCACTCTCCTCGAGCAGCGTCCCGACATCGCCGTACTCGATGTCCGGCTTCCGCCGACCTTCCGGGACGAGGGCCTGCGGGCCGCCGTCGCCGCGCGGGAGAAGATGCCGGACCTGCCGGTCCTGGTGCTGTCCCAGTACGTGGAGCACGCCTACGCCGCCCGACTGATCGCGCGCGGCGCCTCCGGAGTGGGCTATCTCCTCAAGGACCGCGTGGGAAAGGTGGAGGAGTTCCTGGAGGCGCTGGACCGGGTCGCTGCCGGCGGAGTGGCCATGGACCCCGAGGTGATCTCTCAGCTGATGGTGCGCAGGATCAGCAACGACCCTCTGGAGGCGCTCAGTTCACGCGAACGCGAGGTGCTCTCGCTCATGGCGGAGGGCCACGGCAACGGCACCATCGCCAAGCTCCTCTTCATCGCGGAGACGTCCGTCAACAAGCACATCGGGAACATCTTCAGCAAGCTCGGCCTGCCGACCACGGACGGCGGCCACCGGCGGGTACGCGCCGTCCTCGCCTACCTCAACTCCGTGACTTCCCGCAACGGTTCGCCGGACGCGAGCTGAGCGCCCCGGGACCCTTACTCCTACAGTGGCCCTAGCCCGTCTCGATGACGTCGACGCCGAGACTCTGAAAGGCCAGTGCCACTTCGAGCTTTTGGTCCGCCGTCATGGCGTTCCCAGGCGCCTGCTCACCATCGCGGAGCGTAGTGTCGAACGCGGATATCCGGCGCGGCGCCGCAGTTCCCCCATTGGCGTCCACCAGTTACACCCCCCGTTATCGCCGGCGTGACACTGCAGTTCTCGCATCAGCGGCAACAGTGACCTCAGAGGGCGCCGGAGTCGCATAGCGATCCGGCCTACCAGTTCGCCCGGCAAGCTCGGGAAACTCCCCGTCACCCCAAGCGCTCCCCTTGATTCAAGGCCATCCCACCGACCTTGGCTACGTCTTTTCACGGTGACCAAATAGCGCTGGTCGAATCGCGTTCGAGGACTCCCGAGGGCGATCGAGTACGGGCAACACAGACAAGGCGGTGACGAGCGAGCGGCAAGCGAGGCTCACGCGAGGTGGAGAAAACTGCACCTCCTCAGTGCACGGAACACGACTGCCTGGCGGACCCCCCCGAGAGGTAGGCTCGCCGCACGACGGGCGACCACAGCCGTTGAGCCGGTCGCCTTCACTCCTCACGACGAAAAGGAAGTGTGCGATGCCCGGGTGGCAGCCCCAGAAAGAACGTCCATTATGGCCATGGGTGCTGGCGGCCGTCCTGATCGTGGGCGTCTGCATCAACGTGGCGATCAGCTTGTCGTAGCCGCGCACCCCAGCCGGGTCGACTCACTCCCCAGCTGACCGTGGAGATACGTCGTTCGCCAGCACGGCGCCCAGCCGCAGCAGTACTCCCCCGGCCGCTGCCCTGGGTGACCCGTGGCTGCCGCACAGCCCCACCTGCGCCTTCGTCCGGCGCGTCAGATACGGCCGCGCAGCGTCAAGAACAGGGCAAAGGTCAGGATGTCCGCCCAGGTGCGAGATGGCTCGCCGTGGCGACCCCACTGCGGCAGCCCCATATGGGTCGCTGCTTTCGAAATGCTCCCTAACTCGGATATGGCAGTGACGATCCGAGCATGCCGTAATTCAAGATTCACGCGAATCCCCCGTACGTAGCTTTTCACCTGGCCGCGCCAGCGCCAGGCACAACCTCACGCACGCCAGCCGGGCCCGCCTTTCACCCATCCGCGCCCACAGCCACAAAACACCCAGGCCGATGGTCAGGTTTGGGTATCGCAGCAGGACCCTGGGGTCGGACGAGAACCGCGGTGGCGACGGACATTCACAGCGCCATCCCTCCCTCGACCGGATGGAGCGAGCGGACACCTGAAGGCATCGCGACGCGCGTCGCCGCTCAGCCACAACATCCGCTGACTACCGCATGACACATATCATTGGGCGCCTCACCGCAGTCGTGCTGACAGCCGCGGAGGACCCGAGGAATGACTTGTTCCAGTTGGGAAATCCACGTCACCGTCAATATCCGCAAACAGCAACAGACTAGCAACGCGATCGAACCACGGCCAACAAAAATGGGCACGCATAGCTCACACAGCAGGGCTGGCGCAAGGTCGGGAATTGAGACATTTCTACAGGTGAGCGGTCCGCGACAAGGAAGCCGAAGCTCCGTTGAACGGGGGTGACCTACCAAGACGTCGTTTCTGATGGCGTGATCGCTCGTTGAGTCGTGCATGATGGAACTGGTGGAGTGGTTGGTGCCGGACGAGTTGTGGACGCTGTTCCGGCGCACGTAGTACCGCCGACGGAGGTCATACGCCCGCAGGGCGGCGGGCGACGTCGGACCGGGGACCGCGAACGACTGGCGGCGATCATCTTCGTGGCCACCTCGGTCTGCACCTGGCGGCAGTTACCCCGGCGTTCGAGCCCACCTGACCGACGGTCTACCGGCGCTTCGCCCAGTGGAGCCGGGATCGGGTGTGGGCCCGGCCGCACCGGGTCACCCTCGGCGAACTCGGCGCCCGGGGTGAGCTGGACTGGTCGCGGTGCGCGATCGACTCCGTCAGCGTCCGGGCGGGAGAAGGGAGCCACTGACGGGACCGAATCCGACCGGTCGCGGCAAGTCAGGGCCAGAGATTCACCTCACCACCGACCGAAAACGGCGTGCCGCTGTCGCTG
>NZ_WMLF01000248.1 GCF_014156695.1 Streptomyces durbertensis
AGGAGGGCTCGACCCCCGAAGCTTGAGCCCCGGGCCCGCCCGCGCGCGCCTCCCACCCGTTGCGCGGTCCGGAGATTCACACGTCCCGGGCATAGCGTGCGACGGCACCGCCGTACTGGGGGAGGTGGCGCGCGAGCGTGCCGAGCGCGAGGGCCGCCGCCTCCCGCTCCCGGCCGAGATCGATCAGCGCCAGCGAAAGGAAGGCGTCGACGGCGTCGTCAAGACGGCCCCCGGCGCGCTCCTTCTCCTCGGTCAGCAGCCGTACGCTCTCGGTCGGCTCGCCGAGGTTGCGCAGCGTGCTCGCCAGCTGGATCACCGCCTGTCGGCGGCGGTCCGCGCCGAGACCACCGGCCAAGGCCGCCCGGTAGTGCGTCGCGGCCTCCGCCTCCAGATCCGTGGCGTCACAGGCGGACGCCCACTCGAACCGTGCGACCGGATGCCCCTCGGGCAGTTCGGCGACCAGAGCCGCCATCTCCGCCCGGAACCCCTCCGCGTCCACCGCGCCGAACGTCTCCCACAACCGCGCGCACCGGGCTTCCCAGCCCTCAGGGATCTCACCATCCATCCGCCACATCCAACACCACCCGGTCCGGCGGGAGGCGCAGCGGCGGACACGATGGTCGCCTGGTTTCCCGAGTGCCTCGGCCCGCCGGAGCGGAGACTTGGCTCGGGCAAAGTTCTTCTCCGCTTACCGGGCCGTACATCTGGATTGGTCCAGACCATTGCCGGAATGTATGTGATCATGGGTGCTGCCAAGTGAGCCAGGTACACAGCGTCGTGTGCTGGACATTTCGATCCACGCTCGACTGGAGAACCCACATGGCCGCGACAGGGATTGCCTTACTCGGTCCCGAAAACGCCCATCCTGTCACCACGACGACCACTTCGGGGACTTCCGCGCCTTCAGTGACGACCACCGCGTCCTCCGGAACCTCCCGACCGACCCCGAACCCTCTAGCGTCGAGAGCGTTGCCGAACGCACATCACGAGCCACTCCACGACACCGTCGTCGTGATCCCGGCCCGCGACGAGGAGAGCGAGGTGCTCGGGTCCCTGGAGTCCCTCGCCGCGCAGACCCACCGTCCCGACCTGATCCTGGTGGTCGTCAACAACTCGACGGACGACACCGAGCGGGTGGCGGAGGAGTTCGCCTCCCGCCCGGACGTCCCCCCGACCCAGGTCCTGTCGCTTCCGCACAACCCGCACAAGAAGGCCGGGGCGCTCAACCACGGCCTGGCCCGGCTCGCCCATCAAGCCGGGTCCCTGGCAGAAGCCGCCCGTTTTGTACTGGTGATGGATGCCGACACCAGCCTCCACCCCGAGTTCGTCGCCCGGGCGCGGCTGGTCATGGAGTCCGATTCCGGGCTCGGCGGCGTCAGCGCGACCTGCTACGGCCGAGGCGGCCTCTGGAGGTCGACCTGGCAACGCTATCTGGCCGGGATGCAGATCATCGAGTACGGGCGGTACGCCCACACCCGCTCCCGCAGGGGCGTGCACACCATGGCCGGGGCGGGCTCGTTCTACCGGACGGAGGCGCTCCAACAGCTGATCGCCGAACGCGGCGAGGTGTTCTGGCAGCACAGCGGCAACCTGGTGGAGGACTACGAGACCACACTTGCCCTGAAGGAGTCGGGCTGGCGCGTGACCGCCAACCAGTACTGCGTGGCGTACACGGACCTGATGCCCCGGCTCCGGGACCTGGTCCGGCAGCGGGAGCGCTGGGTTCGCGGCACCCTCGACATCATGCGGCAGCGTGGCTGGACACGGCATACCCGGCTGTCCATCGTCCAGTACGTTCTCGGCCTGCTGGGCTTCACCTACAGCCTGGGCTGGATCGCGGTCTGGGTAGGGCAGTCGGTCGCGCAGGGCAGCCCGGCGGGTGATCCGCTGTGGCTGGCCATCCTGCTGGCCTGGTCGCTGTTCTCCGCGCTCAGGGTGGCGCCGCTGGGCTGGAAGGCGATGCTCGTCTGCGCCTCGCTCCTACCCGAGCTGGTGTTCCAGCTCATCCGCACCTACTGGATGGGGATGTCCCTCTGGCGGTCCTACACCTCGGGAGCGGCGACATGGGCGTGATGCGGACCCTGTCCGAACTGGGCCCCCTCGGCCTTGTGTTCCTGGTGATCAGCCTGTCCATCCTCACCTTCAGCGTCGGTTGCTACCTGGCCTCCTTCCCGCGTCGGCGGCGGGACGCGCGTGCCGTGCACGAGCGCCCGCGCGGACGCGCCCCTGCCGCCCTGGCCCCGCACCGGCCGCCCTCCCGCCGCACACCCGCGGGCACGTGAAGCTCCGCCTCGCCGCCGCCGTCCCGATGACACCTGTCATGACGGCGGCGGCCGGGACCTCTGGTGCGGGACGTGCCCCTGGAGTTCCCCGCGGTTGTCCGCGCCGCCGGCCACGCGGAGCGCCCTCCGATCACGAGACAGGTCGACATGGCCGGGCGGTCCGGCAACGGGGGTCAGGTGCTCCAGACGGTGAAGGCGCTGGCGGCGCCGACGACGAGAGAGGCGATCATGAGGGCGCGGCCGGTTCGGCCGATCAGGGTCTCCTGGAAGTCGGGCCTTGAGGAACCGAGCCGGGCGCCGGACGCGTAGCAGGCCGCGACGCCGAGCGCGAGGAGTCCGAAGGCGGCGGGGACGAACACCACGGCGGACGGCCTCCAACCGACAGGTTCAACCTCGCCAGGCCCGAGCCGGGTGACCGGAACCCGGGTTCCGGGACTGTGCAACTCGCCGAACAAGCCGGAGAACATGGTGACCGACGTAGCGTCGACAGCGGAGCCGTTGTCCGGAAGGAACGTGCCGCGGCACAGGATCGCCCGGCCGCGGCTGCCGTTGATCGAGCACTCGGAGACGGTGAGCGAGCCACGTTCGCCCACCATGCCGGCGGTCTGGCGTAGTTCGTAAGCGGCGCCGAGGAGGACCGCGAGGCCGAGCAGCGTCGCCACGACGGCTAGGAGGGCCGCCTTTGCCGGGTGGCCGAGGTCGGTGCTGGAAGGCACGGCGTCTCACATCGTGTGGTGTCGGGCAGCCGAAAGGGTCAGGGCAACGTCAGGATACGAGGGCCGGATTCCGTGACGGCGACGGTGTGCTCGATGTGCGCGGCGCGGCTGCCGTCGACGGGCCCGTCTCCCACAGCCGCGCGCACCGGGCTTCCCAGCCCTCGGGGATCTCGCCATCCATCGCCACATCCAACAGCACCCGGGGGCGCCTCAGTGCTTGCCGGCCTCGCCGTGCCAGTAGGCAGCCGACCTGGAGGTCTGGCGGACCACCTCGTCGGGTGCCGGCGGGGCGGCCCAGAACTGGAGGAGGTAGCGGTCCACGATCAGGCCACCCTTCAGGATCTCGGACTCCCGTTCCCGGGCCTCGTCCATGCCGAGCGCGCAGTAGCGGACGCGGTAGTCGCCGACGCCCAACTCCGTCTCACATACCGCCTGTTCAGCCCAGGGGAGCACCGCCAGCTTGGGCGAGGTGGGACGGAAGGGGGCCTCGACGATCTCCTCCCAGCGGTCGTCGAGCGGCGGTGGCGTGTCGTGGAACTCGACGGTCAGGCCGACGGTCCCGGTGTGCAGGCCGGTGACGAGGAAGAGCGCGCCGGGAGTCGTGGCTATGCACAACCCGTTGCGCTGCTCGGCGATGCCACCCAGGTCCGGGTACTCAGTGCCGCTGGCAACGTAGAACTGGCCGTAGTGGACCCACAGGTCGCCGTCGTAGACCGTGCGCGGCATGCTCGTCTCCCCACCTTCCGTTGACTCGGAAGGCCAGTCTTCCCGCCGGGTCTGACAGTCCGGGATCAGGTGATCCAGATGACGTAGGCGCAGGCGGCGCCGATGACGAGGGAGGAGATCACAAGGGCGCGGCCGGTCCGGCCGGGCAGGGTCTGCTGGAAGTCGGGCTTCGCGGCGCCGAGCCAGGCGCCGGCCGCGCAGCCGCCCGCCGTGCCGAGCAGGAGGAGCCCGAAGGCGGCAAAACCCGTCGCGTAGGCAGACGGCCGCCAGCCCACCGGCTTCACCTCGTCGACGCCGACGCGGGTGACCGGCGCTTGAGCCCCGGGACTGTGGACCTTGCCGAACGGTCCGGAGTCCATGGTGACCCGAGTGCCGCCGGAGATTGCGCCGTCGGGGAGGAACGTGCCCTGACACACGGTGCTCTTGGTGCGGGTACCCAGCACCGTGCACTTGTCGACGGTGAGTGAGCCGCGCTCGCCCGTCAGGCCGACGGCCTGCACAAGTTGGTACCCGCCGCCGCCGAGGAGCGCGAGGCCGAACAGCGCCCCGACGACGGCGAGGAAGGTCGCCTTGGCCGGGGAGCCGAAGTCGGTGCCGGAAGGCACGGTGTCACACCGCCTGGTGGTCGTAGCCCGAGCGGACCTCAGGGAAGTCCTTCACGGAGTTGAAGGTCGCCGCCGAGACCGCGCCGGCTGCGGCGAGCAGGCCGTTCAGCATGCGCATGGTGTTGTTGAACTGCTCGACGAGCTCGCCCCAGCGGCGGATGATCTGGACGAGGTGCAGGGCGGCCAGGGCGAACTGGGCGGCCGCGGCCGGGCCGCCGACGACCGTCGCGGCGGTCGCCTTCGCGGCGAGCACCTGCACAAGCCAGATCACGGCGCGGTCGCAGATCCAGACCAGCCCCTCCTTGGCGAGTTCCATGAAGCCGAGGATCATCCGGGCGATCGAGAGGTAATGCTCACCGAGGGAGTTGAGGCCCTTCTCGATCTCGGCGATCTTGTTTGTCATCTCGTCGAAGTAGGACCACGCGGTGTTCGCGGAGTTGCCCTGCCAGGTCGTGGCAAGGGCGGCGTTTCCGGTGTCGACGTTCTCCGCGATGTCGGAACAGCACGTTCCGACGTTCTTCCATGCCTCGGCGCACTCGGCGAAGGAGTCCCAGTTCCCGCCGACCCATTTGAGGGCTTCTCCGAAGGGGTCGAAGTTGAAGATCAGCTTGATGGCCTCGTTGACCATGGCGGAGGGGCTTCCCAGGTCCATGATCGTACCGAGCACCTTGTTGGCGGGCGCGAGTTCGAAGCCGCCCTTGTGGCCGCTGAAGAAGGCGTCGCCGCCGCCCACCGGCTTGAGGGCGTCGCGAGGAGTGCGTACGTCGTTGAAGGTTTGGCTCGCGGGTGCCTCCGCGCTGGCAGGCCGTCCCTTGGAGCAGGGATAGGTCGCGTCGACGCGGGCGGCCTCCTGCCGGTCGGTCTCGCGGTAGTACCGGGCCGCGCGACCCAGTTCGGCGCCGGAACTCTCCAGGGCGCCCTTGAGCTTGCGGGCGGTTGCCTTGCCGTCGGCGAGGTACGTGTCATGGCCCGGAGAGGCGAGCTTCCACAGCTCGCCGAAGACGGCCGGCCCCTTGGATTTCAGTTGAAAGGCTTCGCCGCCGAGGTAGGTGAGCGCCGCCTCGCTGTCTGCGGCGGCCCGCTCGACGAGCTTGCCGAAGGACTGGATGTCCGAGGGTTCTACCGCGAAGCCCATGGTGGGGGTTCCTCTCAACCTGGCCGACTTCCGGTTTCGGTCAGAGCGACCAATCGCCGCCGTGCTTGGGGGGCTTGCCAGACGAGCCCGGGGAGCCGGGCGGAGGCGTCCGGCGACGCTCTTCCTCCATCTCCCGCTGCTCGGCGTCCCGGAGTCGGCGGCCCTCCTCCTCGATCTCGGCGCGTTCGGCCTCGGACTTCTCGTCCCACTCGGCCATGAACTGCTGTGCGCCGTCCACCATCGCCTCGGCGTATGCGCCGCTGCGCGCCGCGTCCCGCAGCCCCATGCGCCCGGCGAGCACGTCACGGGCCATCTCCTGGAGAACCGGGCCGGCGCCCCCGCCCGCGAGCGTTTCGAGTGACTTCCTCAACAAGCGGGCTTCCGCCGGATCCTTGGCCATGTCGAGAAACTCGGAATCGTCGACCTGCCGTTCAGGCTCTTCCGTCATCGCCCCGCCTTTTTCGCCCGCACCGATCCGGCGGCGGCAACGATACAACAGCCCCGCGCCGGCCCCGTAGGAGCCGGAGTCCTGAACCGACCGTTCCGAACACCTCCCCCCAATCCGCTCGAAACGGATCATCTCCTTTCATTGCGAAAAGCGGGTTCCGGTACCGACGAATTCGCGGGGGCCTGAACGAAACGCGCGCCGAGGCGTCCTGGCGGGTGGGGCAGCAGTTCCAGCGCCCGGGGGCGGACAGACCCTAGGGTGCGGACATGACGTCTTCTGACGAGAGCGGGACCGAGCACGCGACCGGGGCCGGGGCCGGGTCGCGGTTCTACGGAGAACTCGCGCACTGGTGGCCGCTGATCTCGCCGGTGTCGGAGTACACCGAGGAGGCGGAGTTCGCGGCCGGGCTGCTGGAGTCGGCGGAGATCCCCGTACGGGAGGTGCTGGAACTCGGCAGCGGCGGCGGGCACAACGCCTTCCACCTGCGGACGCGCTTCGACATGACGCTGGTGGATCTGTCGGAGGAGATGCTGGAGGTGTCGCGGCGGCTGAATCCGGGTGTGCCGCACCTGCGGGGCGACATGCGGAACGTACGCCTCGGGCGGCTCTTCGACGCCGTCTTCGTGCACGACGCGATCGACTACATGGCCACGCGCGGCGACCTGCTCGCCGCGTTCCGCACCGCGCACGCGCATCTCCGCCCGGGCGGCGTCGCCGTCTTCATCCCCGACCACGTCGCCGAGGACTTCCACCCGGAGACGGACTGCGGCGGCGGCGACGCCGAGGACGGCAGCGGCATCCGCTACCTGGAGTGGACGTGGCGGCCGGCGGACGCCCGGGACACCGCGCGCACCGAGTACACGTTCACCATCCGGTCCGCGGACGGCGGGATCCACGTCGTCCACGAGACGCACGAGTTCGGCCTGTTCCCCACGCGGGACTGGCGGCGGCTGCTGATCGAGGCCGGGTTCCGCGTGGAGACGGCACGGGAGCCCGGCGACGCCGGCCGCACCGCCTTTGTCGGCCACCGGCCGCACGTCTGACCGCCCGCACGTCTGACCGCCCGGGCGACGGGCGGGAAAAGGACTCGTCCCCGCCACGGCGTCGGCCGATGATGTGCGCATGTCTGTGAGGCAGACGCTTGCGCGCGTCGACGAGGAGTTGGCCGCCGGCCGGGTGCCGTTGGCACGGCAGCGTCTGCGCGGACTGGTGTCCTCCTTCCCGGCGGACCTGGAACTCCGCCGCCGGCTGGCCGAGGTGTACCGGCTGTACGGGGACGACGCCGAGGCGGGGCGGTGGAACTACCTGGAGGCGGACCGGGACCCGGCGGAGACCGCCGCCTTCGAGGCGAGGTACGCGGACCCGCGCCGCCGCATGCGGGCACTCGCCTGGCGCGGCCCCGAGGAGTCGACCGAGTCCCCCGTCGTGCGGGAGCGGCTGGCGGCTGTGCGGACAGCCTGCTCGGAGGCGATCGGACGCCCGGTGGACTGGGAGTCGGTGCGCACGCTCACGGAGGACGACCCGCAGGAGGTGCCGGGCGATCGTGGCGGTGTCCTCTGGGGCCTCCTCTTCCTGTTGATCTTCCTCTTCGCGGTGGTGGTGTGGGTGAACGGCTTCGTTGCGATGTTCTTCTGAGCCCGGGCGGGAGCCGACAGGTCGACAGGCTCACCAGCCGGCGGCGCCACCGGCGCCGAGGAGGATCGGCAGGGCGCCCAGGACCGCTGACAGCGCGAGGACGATCAGCAGGATCACGCCGAAGACGAGCAGCGGGCGGGTGTCCACGCGTGGCAGTGGGCGGCGGCGGCCGGCCGCCGTGGTCCGGGGCGCCCGCGGTATTCGCCGGGCGAGCCGGCGCTTCCAGTACTCCAGCCTGAGTCGCAGATGGCCCTTCGGCACGTCCCTCGCCTCCCC
>NZ_WMLF01000249.1 GCF_014156695.1 Streptomyces durbertensis
CTTCAGAGGCCCCCGCGCACCCCTCGCGCCGGCCGGCCAGCCCCGCCGCTCCGCCACCGAACGCCCCGCAGGCGCCTCGCACGGGCCGCGCCGCGACCCCTCATCCCCCGGTCGGAGACGGCCTCCGAGGGTGCGGTGAAATTGCACATATTCTATCGACCGCCCGTATGGACGGGATAAGAAGCGCCCGTTCCGCGCCGAGTTGAGTGACTACCGTCACAGCGCCGTCCCTCTTGTCGGGCGTGTGGAGGATGCGGTATCAGCGCGGCCCGCCGTACGTCGCAAGGGAGTTGCCTGTTCACCTTGGCATGTCCGAGGGGCCCGCGCCGGGCTTTTGTCATCCCCGTGCGGGACTTCACCCGCGGTCGGGCTCCGCCGCGGGTTCCGCGGTCGACAGAGGCTGCTGCTCCGGCTGCTCGTCCGCGAGCAGTCGCAGACGGTGGCAGACCACACATCGACGGGTCGAGTGCCCGTGCCGGACGGCGGCCGACAGGTGCGCCCGCAGCAGCGCACGCGTCGCGTGCCGCCCGTTCCCCTGGTCACCCCGGGTCGCAGCCATGGGCGCCACCTCCTTGCACGAGGAGTACTGGCCCGCCGACCCCCCGTCAAGACCGCCCGGAGCACGGAAGCGTGGCGCACGGCGAACACGTCGAAGGGCGCCCCCGCTGACGGGGACGCCCTTCGACGTACATGCGGTCCTGACGGGATTTGAACCCGCGGCCTCCACCTTGACAGGGTGGCGAGCACTCCAAACTGCTCCACAGGACCAGGTCGCCTCCACCGGCTTCCCGGTGGTGCGAGACGAGACTCTACAGCAGCCCGGCCACCCAGAGCGAATCCGTCCCCAGAAGCCCGTCGCGAAGCGTTCCGGCAGGCCGGGACGGGAGGCGGTCGGTCGACAGAAGGCGAGGGGCGCCGGCCGGTCTGTGGCGCTGCCACGCCAGTTGCCCGTACCACCGCCAACCCGTCCTGGCCCCCGGCTCGTTGACCCGTTGCCGGTGGGAGAATCGCACGGCGGGGCACAGGGGGTGCCCCTCTCCCGGAAGGGACCGACGTGACGGTCACCTGGCGTAGCGCGGTCCGCTACGCGTTCTTCGTGGTCGCATCGTCGTGGATGGTCGGCCTTGTCGTACTGGCCGCGATGACGTTGACGTCCAGGGGAACGAGCGGGCTGGCGGACATCGTGGGGCCAGCCGAGCTGGTCTTTCCGGTCGTGGCGTTCGCGGGCCTGACGGTTGCCCGTAGAGTCCTGCCTCCGCTCCCGCGCTGGGGCGTCATCCTGACCGACGGCGCCCTCTACGTGGCCATCCTCGTCGGGTGCGAAGGAGTCGCGGCGTGGGCGGCGGGCGACGACTCTCCTCTCGACAGTGCCTTCGTGATCGCCATCTTCGCTCTGTTCAGTCTTCAACTTCCGGCCGCGTGGGGACTCTCCGCATGGCGAGCGCAGCACCTCGAAGTCGTGATCAGGCGCCGGCCGAGCGCTGGACCACATACCCCGGGTGACTGAACGGCACGTCGTTCGCACACCGTCCCCGGCCCCAGCGGGGGGTGCCGGGGACGGCGGCGTTGACGGTCTTGACGATGCGCTTGTCGGAGATCGGGTAGGCGGTGCCCAGGCGTGGGCGAAGTAGCTGACCGGTAGCTCCTCGATCATCAAGCGGATCTCCCGGGCCACCGCCGCACCGGCCGGCCGGGCGCCGCGAGCTCAACCAGGTCCTGTCAGTGGGGACACAGTGCGTACCGCTCCGGCGCGTGTCAGTCCGCGAACGTATGATCGGCGAGATGCGTTGAGCCCGAGCGCCGACGAACAGCACACACGTTGCTGGGGCGCGCGGCTCGACCCGGCCGCACGGTGACCGCGTGTGGCAGAGCTCGGACGTCCAAGCGGTGGGGGATTCGTGCCGGACCAGAAGTCACAGGAAGTGCGATCGGCTCGTGGGGGAACCGAGCGGCCACCGGACACCGACACGCCAGCGACCCTCTACGGTCCGGTCTCGCTCGGCTTCGGTGTCATCGCGGTGATCGCCGCGTTCCTGCTGGGGCCGTTCGGCGTCCTGGCCGGGAGCCTCGCTGTCACCTTCGGCATCCTCGGCCTGGTGGGCAGGATCAAGGTCAACCGCCTGCCGTGTGCCATCGGCCTCGTCACCGGCGCCTTCGGCGTGCTCTACCCCGTTTCCCTCCTTCTCCTCTACACGGGTGGCTTCTGAGGAGCATCCGGCGTGCGACCCATGTGGCCAGCCGGTCGGCGCCGCCTGCACGCGCGGGACATCTGCGGATCTCGGCAGGCCGCTGAGCGGCGCGTCGCGCGCACGCCGTCCCCGGCGGGCGCCGCTCAGCGGCGGGTGGCGGGGACGGCGGCGTCGACGGCCTTGACGATGCGCTTGTCGGAGATCGGGTACGCGGTGCCCAGGGCGTGGGCGAAGTAGCTGACGCGCAGCTCCTCGATCATCCACCGGATCTCCCGGGTCGCCGCCGGCACCGGCTGGCCGGGCGGGAACTGCTCCAGCAGCCACTCGTACTCGTCCCGCATCTCCTTGGCCTTTGCCATCCGGGCCTGGTCGCGCTGCGCGTTGGTGGGCAGCTGCTGGAGGCGGCGGTCGGCGGCGACCAGGTAGCGCAGCAGGTGCGGCAGCCGTGCGGCGCCGTGCCGGGTGACAAAGCCGGCCGGTACCAGCTCGGCGAGTTGCTGCCGGACGTCGGCGACGGACGTCACCAGCGCCGGACTGGTCGACAGCGGCGGCGACTTCATCCGCCGCTCGCAGGACTGCCAGGCCGCCAGGATCTCCTGCACCTGCCGCACGGTCCGCATCGTGGCGTCGACGACGTCGGACCGGACGGCGTCGAAGAGCTTGCGGAAGCCCTCCTCGTCCCAGGCCGGGCCGCCGTTCGCCGCGACGAGCTGGTCGACGGCGCCGCCCACGCAGTCCTCGAAGAGCGCCTGCACGCTGCCGTGCGGGGTGCTGGCCAGCGCGAGCTTCTGCTGGTTGCTCAGCTTGGACTGGGCGAACTTCGCCGGGTCCGACGGCAGGTTCCGCATGATCAGCCGGCGGGTGCCGGCGCGCATGGCGTCCTGCTGCTCCTCCTCGGTGTCGAAGAGCCGGACCGAGACCGTCGCCGTCTTCGGGCCGTCGTCGACCAGCGCGGGGTACGCCCGCACGGGCTGGCCGCCGCGCCTGGTCTCGAAGGTGCGGTCCAGCGTGCCGATCGTCCAGGAGGTGAGCCCGGTGCGCTGGGTGGGGGCGGCGTCCCGCGCCGGTTCCGCGCTGCCGGTCTGGTCCGTGCGCCGGCCGCCGCCCGCGCGGGCGGTCGAGGCGTCGAAGGCGCGGCTGAGCGCGGCCTGCGCCTTCGGCTTGAAGCGGGCGCGCAGGACGTCGAGGTCCTTGCTCTCCGAGTCGCCGGGCAGCTTGCGCCGCCGCTCGTCGACGACCCGGAACGTCACCGCCAGGTGGTCGGGGACCTTCGACCAGTCGAAGTCCTCGGGCGTGACCCGGACCGCCGTAAGGCGTACCAACTCCCGTGCCAGCACGGCCGTCAGCGGCTCGGCGGGCGGGCCGGCGGGGGAGCGGTGCTCGTAGCCGCGCTCGTCCAGTGCCCGCAGGAAGCGCGCCGCGAAGTCCGGGGCCGGTACGAAGTTCCGCCGCAGCGACTTCGGCAGCGAGCGGATCAGCTCCGTCACCACCTGCTCGCGCAGGCCCGGGATCTGCCAGTCGAAGCCGGCCGGCGTCACCTGGTTGAGCACCTGGAGCGGCACGTGCACGGTCACGCCGTCGGCGTCCGCGCCCGGCTCGAACTGGTACGTCACCCGCAGCCGCAGGTCGCCCTGGCGCCACGAGTCGGGGTAGTCGGCCTTGCTGACCGACTCCGCCCGCTCGTTGATGAGCATCGACTTCTCGAAGTTGAGCAGGTCCGGCTCGGTACGGCGGCGGTGCTTCCACCAGGAGTCGAAGTGCGCGCCGGAGACGACGTGTTCGGGGACCCGCTGGTCGTAGAAGTCGTACAGGGTCTCGTCGTCGACCAGGATGTCCCGGCGGCGGGCCCGGTCCTCCAGCTCCTTCACCTCGACCAGCAGCTTGCGGTTCTCGTGGAAGAACTGGTGGTGCGTCCGCCAGTCGCCCTCCACCAGGGCGTTGCGGATGAACAGGTCGCGGGAGGTCTCCGGGTCGATCCGCCCGTAGTTGACCTTCCGCTGCGCCACGATCGGGACCCCGTACAGGGTGACCTTCTCGTACGCCATCACCGCGGCCTGCTTCTGCTCCCAGTGCGGCTCGCTGTACGTGCGCTTCACCAGGTGCTCGGCGAGCGGCTCCACCCAGTCCGGGTCGATGCGGGCGTTCACCCGCGCCCACAGCCGGGACGTCTCCACCAGCTCCGCCGACATCAGCCAGCGCGGCTGCTTCCGGAACAGCGCCGAACCCGGGAACACCGCGAACTTCGCGCCGCGCGCGCCCAGGTACTCGTTCTTCTCCGCGTCCTTCAGTCCGAGGTGCGAGAGCAGGCCGGCCAGGAGGGAGCGGTGCACGGCGTCCGGCGACGCCTCCTGCTCGCCGAGGTGCACGTCCATCGTCTTCGCCACCTGCCGCAGCTGGACGTAGATGT
Organism: Streptomyces durbertensis; assembly: GCF_014156695.1. GTDB lineage: Bacteria > Actinomycetota > Actinomycetes > Streptomycetales > Streptomycetaceae > Streptomyces > Streptomyces durbertensis. The sequence continues at coordinate 4,597 of NZ_WMLF01000249.1, forward strand.
CCTGCCACTCCCGTATCCGCAGGTAGTTCAGGTACTCGTTGCGGCACATCCGGCGGAACGCCGACGAGGACAGCTCCTTCTGCTGCTCGCGGACGTACCGCCACAGGTTGAGGTAGGCGAGGAAGTCGCTGGTCTCGTCGCGGAACCTGGCGTGCTGCTGGTCCGCCTGCTGCTGCTTGTCGGCGGGGCGTTCGCGCGGGTCCTGGATGGACAGCGCGGCGGCGATCACCATCACCTCGCGCACGCAGCCGTTCCGGTCCGCCTCCAGCACCATCCGGGCCAGCCGGGGGTCCACCGGGAGCTGAGCCAGCCGCCGCCCGGTCTCCGTCAGCCTCGGACCCTTCCGGCCGCCGCCCTGCGCGGGCTTCGCGATCTTCGGGGCCTTCGCGGGCGTCGCGGCGGGGGCGTCCGGCTGGGGCTGGGGCTTCGCCGGGCCGGACTCCAGCGCGCCCAGCTCCTCCAGCAGCTGCACGCCGGCCTTGATGCTGCGGTGGTCCGGCGGGTCGATGAACGGGAAGCGCTCGATCTCGCCGAGACCGGCCGCCGCCATCTGGAGGATGACCGACGCCAGGTTCGTCCGCAGGATCTCCGCGTCCGTGAACTCCGGCCGGGAGAGGAAGTCCTCCTCGGAGTACAGCCGGATGCACACGCCGTCCGACGTACGGCCGCAGCGGCCCTTGCGCTGGTTCGCGCTCGCCTGCGAGATCCGCTCGATCGGCAGCCGCTGCACCTTCGTGCGGTGGCTGTACCGGGAGATCCGGGCGTAGCCCGGGTCGATCACGTACTTGATGCCGGGCACGGTCAGCGACGTCTCGGCGACGTTGGTCGCCAGCACGATCCGCCGGCCCGAGTGGCGCTGGAAGACGCGGTGCTGCTCGGCGTGCGACAGCCGCGCGTACAGCGGCAGGATCTCCGTCCCCGGAGCGCCCGGGGGCCCGCCCGCCCGGCGGAACTTCTTCTCCAGCGCGTCCGCCGTGTCCCGGATCTCCCGCTCACCGGAGAGGAAGACCAGGATGTCGCCCGGGCCCTCCGCCTGGAGCTCGTCCACCGCGTCGCAGATCGCGGTGACCTGGTCGCGGTCGGCGTCCTCCGCGCCCTCCTCCAGCAGCGGCCGGTACCGCACCTCGACCGGGTACGTGCGCCCGCTGACCTCGATGATCGGCGCCCCGGAGACAGTCTCCCCGGTTCCGGCCGCCGACGCCGGGACGGTCGCCGACGCCGGCACGGCCGCGTAGGCGCCGAAGTGGCGGGAGAACCGCTCCGGGTCGATCGTCGCCGACGTGATGACAACCTTCAGGTCCGGCCGCCTCGGCAGCAGCTGCGCCAGGTAGCCGAGCAGGAAGTCGATGTTCAGACTGCGCTCGTGCGCCTCGTCGATGATGATCGTGTCGTACTGCAGCAGCTCCCGGTCCGTCTGGATCTCGGCCAGCAGGATGCCGTCCGTCATCAGCTTGACGAGGGTGGTGTCCTTCACCTGGTCGGTGAAGCGGACCTTCCAGCCCACCGCCTCGCCGAGCGGCGTGCGCAACTCCTCCGCGACCCGTTCGGCGACCGTGCGGGCGGCGATCCGCCGCGGCTGCGTGTGGCCGATCCGGCCCCGCACGCCCCGACCCAGCTCCAGGCAGATCTTCGGGATCTGCGTGGTCTTCCCGGAACCCGTCTCACCGGCGACGACCACCACCTGGTGGTCCCGGATCGCGGCGAGGATGTCGTCCTTCTTCTGACTGACCGGGAGCTGCTCGGGGTAGGTGATCTCCGGCACGGCCGCCCGCCGCGCCGCCACCCGCTCCTCGGCCCTCGCCACCTCGGTGGCGATCTCCTCGAGTACGGCCTGCCGCGCCTCCGGCTTGCGGACGCGTCGGACGCCGTCGAGCCGACGGCCGAGCCGCCGCGCGTCACGCGGCATCAGTTCGGAAAGCCGCTCCGAGAGGGCGGGCAGGGTGAGGACAGGCGCACTGGACATACGGGTCCCAGCATCCCACCTCGCCGTCCCGTCCGGCGACCCCATTACCGGCGGGCCCGCGGTCACCGCCGTGCGCACGCGCTCACGACCCGCGTGCCCCCAGCGCCCGGGCGAGGAAGCGGGCACCGACGGTGGCCGGGGCCGGGTCGTCCATGGGCGGCCGCAGCCTCATCGGCGTTCGTAGTGGAAGCGGCACGCCACGACGTGGATCGTGTCGTCCTCGCCGATGCGGTACACCAGCCGGTGCTCGGAGTCGACGCGCCGCGACCAGTAGCCGGAGAGGTCGCTCCGCAGCGGCTCGGGCTTACCGATGCCCTCGTGGCCGTTGCGGTCGATGTCGGCGATGAAATGGTTGATCCGTTTCAGGAGCTTGCGGTCGTTCGCCTGCCACCACAGGTAGTCGTCCCAGCCGTCGTCGAGGAAGAGGACCTTCACGCGGCGCCTTGGCCAGCCTCGTCGCCCGGGTCGACCAGCTCGCGGACAGTGCCGTGACCGGCGCGGTCCTGCTCGATCGACCTGCGCAGACGTTCGGCCATCGCGGGCGAGCGCAGGATGCGATGAAGGTGGCGGATGCACGAGAAAAGCCCCGCCGAATGGTCTTCGGCGGGGCTTCTGCCCTGTTCAGGGGCGGTTGTGGCTGGGGCCGGGGTCGAACCGGCGACCTATCGCTTTTCAGGCGATCGCTCGTACCAACTGAGCTACCCAGCCACGCGATCCACGGGGGATCGCAGCGGTCCTGACGGGATTTGAACCCGCGGCCTCCACCTTGACAGGGTGGCGAGCACTCCAAACTGCTCCACAGGACCAAGCTTCGCGCGAGACAAGTCTCGCACAGGTGACGCGTGCCCCCAACGGGATTCGAACCCGTGCTACCGCCTTGAAAGGGCGGCGTCCTGGGCCACTAGACGATGAGGGCTGATGGCCCGCCTGGGCGCTTTGTCAGCGCGTCGGGGACGTGAGAAGCATATGGGATACCCCGACGGTTCGCCAAAACGGATTCCGCCGCGCGGCGGCGGACCGGCGCGGCGCGGCCGGTCCGCCGGTGTCTCAGCCGGTCGGGACGGGGGTCGGGGCGTCCCGGCGGGCCGGTGCGGCGCGGCTGTCGTCTCTCCGGTCCTCGTCGCTCCCGTTCTTGTCGTCCGTGTCGTTCTGCTCTCCGCCGCCGGTCGGGGACGGGGAGCCGGTCGGCCGGCCGGGAGAGGGGGCGGGGG
>NZ_WMLF01000025.1 GCF_014156695.1 Streptomyces durbertensis
GTTCACGGACAGTGCGCGGGGCGGCGGGGGAACGTTCCCGGACAGGGCCCGTCCCGCGCCGCGCGCGGGCGTCGGATGGTCGGCCGTCAGGTGAGCGGCAGCCCCGCGGCGGTCCAGCGCTCGCCCTGCCGTTCCAGCACCAGGGGCAGGCCGAAGCAGCGGGAGAGGTTGGCGGAGGTCATCTCCGTCTCCATCGGTCCGGCCGTGAGGACCTTGCCCTGGCGGATCATCAGGACGTGGGTGAAGCCGGCCGGGATCTCCTCGACGTGGTGCGTCACCATGATCATGGAAGGCGCGTAGGGGTCGCGGGCCAGTCGGCCGAGGCGGCGGACCAGGTCCTCCCGGCCCCCGAGGTCGAGTCCGGCGGCGGGCTCGTCGAGCAGCAGCAGTTCGGGGTCGGTCATCATCGCGCGGGCGATCTGGGTGCGCTTGCGCTCGCCCTCGGAGAGGGTGCCGAACCGGCGGTCGAGGTAGTCGCTCATGCCGAGCCGGTCGAGGAAGGCGCGGGCGCGGTCCTCGTCGACGGCGTCGTAGGACTCCTGCCAGCCGGCGGTCATGCCGTAGGCGGCGGTGAGCACGGTCTGCAGGACGGTCTGGCTGCGCGGCAGCTTCTCGGTGAGCGCGCTGGACGACATGCCGATGCGCGGCCGGAGCTCGAAGACGTCGACCGCGCCGAGGCGTTCACCGAGGACGGTGGCGGTTCCGGTGGTCGGGAAGAGGTAGCTGGAGGCGAGGTTGAGCAGGGTGGTCTTCCCGGCGCCGTTGGGGCCGAGGATGATCCATCGCTCGCCCTCCTTCACCGACCAGGAGACCTCGTCCACCAGAGCGCGACCCTCGCGGACCACGGATACGTCCACCAGCTCCAGTACATCGCTCATGAGCGCGCTGTCTCCCAATGCAATCGCGTTTGCCCGTGCCTGTGGGCACGGTCCCCAGGGAAAACCTACGCCACCCGTCCTCGCCCGTGGCCCCCCGGCTTCTCTCTAAGGTGGTGGGATGCTGGAAGAACCTCGCTCCGGGCGGCTCGCCGCCTGGGGGAACGCACTGTACGCCGGTGCCGTGTCGCCGGACGAGGCGGCCTCGGAAGCGGTGGGCGGCGATGCCGCGCACCGGGTCGTGGGGCTGCCCGGGGAGGCGGGCCCGGTCGGGTTGACGTTGGCGCTGGGGAGGCTGCGGGCGCTCGGCGCGACTGGTCTGACGGTGGCGCTGCCGGCGCCGGGGCACCCGCTCGGGCTGTGCGGCCCGCCGGAGTTCAACACGCGGGCGCTGGAGGCCGGTGAGGCCGTGCTGGCGCCCGACGCGGGGCTCGGGCTGGTGCCCGAGGTGACGGCCGTCGGGCCGGAGGACGACGAGCACGTGGAGGTGGAGTGGGCGTGCCTGCCGGTACGTCAGGCGCCGCCGGCGGACGTGCCGTCGCTCGGGGAGGCGGAGCGGGAGCTGGCGGAGGCGTTGCGGGAAGCCACCGAGGCGCTGGTGCGGTTGGACGTCGCGGGTTCGGGGCCGGTGGCGCGGGCGGCGCTGGAGGCGTACCAGGCCAGGGCCGAGGCGGGGCGGCTGGTGTTGGCGCCGGGCTATCCGCCGCGCGCGGTCCGGGTGCTGGAGCTGGCGCAGCGGGTGTCGGCGCTGCTGGGCATCGCGGCGGCGCCGGAGCACGGCGGCGCGGTGAGCGCGGGGCAGATGGGGGCGCGTGCCGAACTGCTGCGGCCGGTGGAGCGGGTGGCGCGGCGGGCGCAGGTCGCCGCGTACAACGCGTACGCCGAGGAGGTCGCGCGCCGGCGGCGGTCGCCGTAGCGCCCCGGAGCGCCGGACACCCCGCCCGGCGGTGTGCCGGACGGGGTGTCGGGGTGTGCGCGTGGCTCAGCCGTTGACGCAGGTGTTGCCGAACGTCGGGTTCAGAGCACCGACGAGGGTGATGGTGTTGCCGCAGAAGTTGATCGGCACGTGGATCGGCACGCTGATGACGTTGCCGGAGGCGACGCCGGGCGAGTGGGCCGCCGTGGCGCCGGCGAATGCGTCGGCGGAGGCGGTGCCGGCGGTGGCGCCGACGGCCGCGCCGGAGGCGGCGAGCAGGACGACGGCCTTCTTGGCTGCGTTCATGGGTGGTGGTCTTCCTTCTGATGACGGTTCGTGGCTCCGACCGCGGAGCCACATGCCGATCAACGTCGGCGGGGTCCCGCTGACACGGTCCGCGCGGCATCCTTGGGGCGATTACCCCCGTTCGGAGCAGTCGCCGGGGCGCCGCTCCACGGGCGGGTGCGGGGTCGTGGCAGCGGACCGGCCCCGGACGGCGGTGCGGTCCGGGGCCGGAGTGCGGTCGCGGCGCACGGGGCGCCGCGGACGTCACTTGTTGAGGCAGGTGTTGCCGAACGTCGGGTTCAGCAGGCCGACCACGTTGACGGTGTTGCCGCAGATGTTCACCGGGATGCTCACCGGGACCTGAACGACGTTGCCGGAGATGACACCCGGGGAGCCGACGGCCGTGCCGTGGGCGTGCGCCCCGCCGCCGGTCGCGGAGGCGGCACCCGCGGTGGCGGCGACGATTCCACCGGCGACCGCGGTGATGGCGACGGCCTTCTTCAGGTTCTTCACTTTCTCAACCCTCCTAGCGGTTCCGCGGCGGTTCCGCCGCGGCACGCCATGGAGAACGGCCGGGGCGCCGGAAGGTTGCGCGTATCTGAGGGACTATCACACGACAGCATGAATCGTGTGCCGCATTCGGACGGGTGACTTGTGCTCGCGCCCGGTTGATGAGACGGTCCGCCCCGCCCGGGCGCCGCCGGCGCGGCGCCTCCGGCGTGACGCGGGTCTCGGCGGTGGGGCCCGGAGGGGCCGCGGGATGTGAGTCGGGGCACAGGACGCGCGTCACGTACGAAGGCGGTTAGTCGTGTGCGTGCCTCGCGCGCCGCCTCGGAGCGGGGTGCGCCCGCGTCCCGTGCCGGTCTCCACTAACCGCGACAGTACACGCCCCCTTTGCCCGACCTTCCGACGGGTTGCTACCAATGTCCGTCGGCGCAGGGTCCACTGCGTCACCCGACCCGGAAGGCCAGACATCCATGCCCGTCCTCTCCGCACTCCGTCTCCCTCGTCAGCCCCTCGGTCGCCGTGTGGTCGCGGCCGGCGCCGCCACCGTGGGCGCCGCCACGCTCGCCCTGTCGGCCCTCTCCGGGCAGGCGCAGGCGGCACCGGCTCCCGCGCAGGGTCAGCCGTCGGCCGCGCAGGGCGCCGGGGCCCAGTCGGTGAGCGGCCCCCGGCAGGCGGCCCAGGAGATCATCAACGACCAGCAGCAGTACACCTGCTTCGCGAACATCGTCGAGCGGGAGAGCGGCTGGGACCACACCGCGCAGAACCCGAGCAGCGGCGCCTACGGCCTCGTCCAGGCGCTCCCCGGGGACAAGATGGCCTCGGCCGGCTCCGACTGGCAGACCAACCCCGCCACCCAGATCGAGTGGGGCGTGGAGTACATGAAGGAGCGCTACGGCAGCCCGTGCGGCGCCTGGTCCTTCTGGCAGCAGAACCACTGGTACTGACGGGCCCCACAGGCCCTGTAGTCGCCGAGAAGCACTGACGGCGGTGTCCCCGGGCCGGGGCACCGCCGTCAGGCGTGTCTGCGGGAGGCCGCTACTTGCGCATGACCTCCGGCTCGTGGCGCCGCAGGAAGCGGGCGACGACCACACCGCACAGCACGCTCATGGTGAGCAGGACGCCCATGTTGACGAACCACTGGCTCAGCTCGTGGTCCCACAGCGGGTCGGGGTTCTGCGCGTCCCAGGGCAGCAGGACGTTCAGCTGGACGGTGTTGCCCATGCCGGAGACCGCCCACCGGGAGGGCATCAGCCAGGCGAGCTGCTCGATGCCGAGCTTGTCGTGGATCTGGAAGAGCACGCCGGTGAAGACGACCTGGATGATCGCGAACATGACCAGCAGCGGCATCGTCTTCTCGGCGGTCTTGACCAGCGAGGAGATGATGAGGCCGACCATCATCGAGGCCAGGCCGAGGGCGATGACCACCAAGGTCATCTCGATGGCGGGCGTGTTCGAGAAGAGCAGACCCTCCGCGGGCATGTCACGGGGGACGAAGCCGATCGCGCAGATGATCACGCCCTGGATCGCGGTGATCACGCCCAGCACGATCACCTTCGACATCAGGTACGCGGACCTGGACAGACCGGTGGCGCGTTCCCGTTCGTAGATCACCCGTTCCTTGATGAGTTCCCGGACGGAGTTCGCGGCGGCGGAGAAGCACATGCCGACCGCGAGGATGAGCAGGATCGTGCTGGCGTCCCGGTTGGTGAACGTCGGCGGCTTGCCGAAGGCCAGCCCGTGGTCGGAGGGGATGACCACACTGACGACGCCCAGCACCGCGGGCAGGATGAACATCAGGCCGATGAAGCCGCGGTCGGAGGCGATCACCGAGCAGTAGCGGCGCATCAGCGTCCACAGCTGGCTGCCCCAGCTCTGCGGCTTCTGGAGTTTTGCCGGCTGCTGCTGGAAGTTGACCGGCTGCGGGGCCACGGCGTCGATGTCGGCCGCGTACAGGCGGTAGTGCTCCGAGCCGCGCCAGCGGCCCATCCAGTCGTAGTCGCGGTAGTTCTCGAAGGCGGAGAAGACGTCGGCCCAGGTGTCGTAGCCGAAGAAGTTCAGCGCCTCCTCGGGCGGGCCGAAGTAGGCCACGCCGCCGCCGGGCGCCATCACCAGCAGCTTGTCGCAGAGCTGGAGTTCGGCGACGGAATGGGTGACCACGAGGACCGTGCGGCCGTCGTCCGCCAGGCCGCGCAGGAGCTGCATGACGTCGCGGTCCATGCCCGGGTCGAGGCCGGAGGTCGGCTCGTCGAGGAAGATCAGCGAGGGCTTGGTGAGGAGTTCGAGTGCCACCGAGACGCGCTTGCGCTGACCGCCGGAGAGGGAGGTGATGCGCTTGTCCGCGTGGATGTCCAGCTTGAGTTCGGCGAGCACCTCCTCGACGCGCGCGTTGCGCTCGGCCTCGGCGACGTCTCCGGGGAAGCGCAGCTTGGCCGCGTAGCGCAGCGCGGTGCGCACCTTGAGCGCGGTGTGCAGGATGTCGTCCTGCGGGACGAGGCCGATGCGGTGCCGCAGCTCGGCGAAGTGCGTGTACAGGTTCCGGTTGTCGTACAGCACCTCGCCCTGGTTGGCGGGTCGGTACCCGGTCAGCGCCTTGAGCAGGGTGGACTTGCCGGAGCCGGAGGGGCCGATCACCGCGATGACGGACTTCTCCGGCACCCCGAAGGAGACGTCGTCGAGGATCGTCTTGCCGCCGTCGACCTGCACGGTCAGGTGCCGCGCCGCGAAGGAGACCTCACCGGTGTCGACGAACTCCTCGAGCCGGTCCCCCACCAGGCGGAAGGTGGAGTGGCCGATACCGACGATGTCGTTCGGGCCGATCTGCTGGCGGCCGTTCTTCGGCAGCTGCTGACCGTTGACGTAGGTGCCGTTGTGGCTGCCGAGGTCGTGGATCTCGAAGCGGCCGTCGGGCGCCGCCAGGAACTCGGCGTGCAGCCGGGAGACCTGGAGGTCGGAGACGACAAGCTCGTTCTCCAGCGCACGGCCGATGCGCATGACCCGGCCGAGCGCGAGCTGGTGGAAGGTGGTGGGGCTGCGGTCGCCGCCGAGGCCCTGCGGCTGCGGCCGCTGGGCGGCCGGGGCGACGCCCGCCGCGGGCGGCTTCGCGGCGCCGCCGGCCGGGTCGTGCGCCGGCGCGTGCGGGGCCTGCTGCGCCGGCACGTGCGGCGGGGCGGCGGCCTGCTGCGGGGCCTGCTGGTGCGGCTGGTGACCGGCGGGAGCCTGGTGGCCGGCGGGAGCCTGCTGGCCGACCGGCGGCTGCTGGGCGGCGGCCTGCTGCGGCCAGGGGGCCTGCCCCTGCGGCTGCTGCGCCCAGCCGCCCTGGGGTGGGGCGCTCTGGGGCTGACCACCCTGCTGCGGCCAGCCGGCCTGCGGCTGCTGGGCGTGCTGCGGCGGGGCGGCGGCCTGCTGCCACTCCCCCGCCGGCGGCCGGCCGCCCGACGAGGCGCCGCCGCTGAACGTCAGACGCGGCCCGTCACCGGCGTTGCCCAGGTGTACGACGGTCCCCGCCGGCAGGTCCAGGTGCTGCACCCGGTGCCCCTGCGCGAACGTGCCGTTGGTACTGCCCAGGTCCTCCAGCAGCCAGCTGTTGCCGCCCCAGCGCAGGACGGCGTGCCGCCACGAGACGCGGGCGTCCTCTATCACCACATCGCCCTGCGGGTCCCGCCCCAGGGTGTACGACCTGGACGGATCGAGCGTCCAGGTCCGGCCGTTCAGTTCCAGTACGAGTTCCGGCACTCCATGCCCCACAAACTTTTCCCCCGAGCGACCCCGTCCAGCGGGGTCTTGGGATGGCGAACATCGTGGGGAACTATTCCAGGCTTCACCGCCTCACAGGAAGTCGGGCCCGGATCCGGTGACCACACGGTGACCGAAGCGTCGAAGGACACACGCAGTGCGACGGAAGCAACACGGCGGGGCACCGTTTCGCCGCGCGTTCACCTGGCCGTGGAAGGCTCTGACGAGGCGCTTCGGGCCGGGCGGCGACAGCCCCGCACGGGAGTGCGTCACCTGTCCGAGTGACGGACGGACGTACGAACCCCACTCGGGCCGGATACCGTGGGAACCACCATGAGCGCATCGCAGACCTCGTCGCAGCCCTCTCCGCACCCGGCGGTTCCCGCCGGGGAGGACGACCCCACCCTGCTGGTCAAGATCTTCGGCAAGGACCGCCCGGGCCTCACCGCGGGCCTCTTCGACACCCTCGCCGCGTACGGCGTGGACGTCGTCGACATCGAACAGGTGGTGACCCGTGGCCGCATAACGCTGTGCGCCCTCGTGACGCAGCCCGCCGGCGACGGCGCCGAGGGCTCGCTGCGGGCGACCGTGCACAGCTGGGCCGAGTCCGTGAAACTCCAGGCGGAGATCATCTCCGGCCGCGGCGACAACCGGCCGCGTGGTGTCGGCCGCTCCCACGTCACCGTGCTCGGGCACCCGCTGACCGCCGAGTCGACCGCCGCCATCGCGGCGACGATAGCGCGCGGCGGCGGCAACATCGACCGCATCTTCCGCCTGGCCAAGTACCCGGTCACCGCAGTGGAGTTCGAGGTCTCCGGGACGGAGACGGCGGCGCTGCGCACGGCGTTGGCCCCGGAGGCGGCGGCGCTCGGCGTGGACGTGGCGGTGGTCGCCTCCGGGCTGCAGCGCCGCGCCCAGCGGCTGGTCGTGATGGACGTGGACTCCACGCTCATCCAGGACGAGGTCATCGAGCTGTTCGCCGCACACGCCGGCTGCGAGGAGCAGGTGGCCGAGGTCACCGCCGCGGCCATGCGCGGGGAGCTGGACTTCGAGCAGTCCCTGCACGCCCGGGTGCGGCTGCTGGAGGGGCTGGACGAGTCGGTGGTGGAGAAGGTGCGCGGGGAGGTGCGCCTGACGCCCGGCGCCCGCACGCTGGTGCGCACCCTCAAGCGGCTCGGCTACCAGGTGGGCGTGGTCTCGGGCGGGTTCACCCAGGTCACCGACGACCTGCGGGAACGGCTCGGGCTGGACTTCGCCGCCGCCAACACCCTTGAGGTGGTGGACGGCAAGCTGACCGGCCGGGTGACCGGCGAGGTCGTCGACCGGGCCGGGAAGGCCCGGCTGCTGCGCCGCTTCGCCGAGGAGGCGGGTGTGCCGCTCGTCCAGACGGTCGCCATCGGGGACGGCGCCAACGACCTCGACATGCTCAACGCGGCCGGCCTGGGGGTCGCGTTCAACGCCAAGCCGCTGGTGCGGCAGGCCGCGCACACGGCCGTGAACGTGCCGTTCCTGGACACCGTGCTGTACCTGCTCGGCGTCACCCGCGAGGAGGTGGAGGCGGCCGACGTGCAGGAGTGAGGACGTCGGCCGTGACACGTCCGAGGGCGCCGGGAGGATTCTCCCGGCGCCCTCGTCGTCAGCGGAGCGCGTTCACTCGTGCGGCACCCAGAAGCGGGTGAGGCGGGCCGCGCCCGGCTGGACGGCCTTCCACGGGCCGGCGAACTCCAGCACCGCGATGGCGGAGGTGGGGAAGCCGCGGCGCTCCAGCCGGGTACCGGCCTCGTCGTCGGCCTCACCGGCGAGCACCTGGGCGGCGCCCTGGATGCCGGGGTTGTGCCCGATCACCAGGACGTCCGCGCACTCCTCGGAAACCTCGTTGACCACCGCGATGATCTCGCCGGGCGAGGCCTCGTACAGCCGCTCCTCGTAGACCGTCCGAGGCCGCTTGGGGAGCTGCGGTACCGCCAGCTTCCAGGTCTCCCGGGTGCGTGTGGCGGTCGAGCAGAGGGCCAGGTCCGGGACGAGACCGTGGGCGGCGAGCCAGTCGCCGGCCATCGGGGCGTCCTGCCGCCCGCGGTCGGCGAGGGGACGCTCGTGGTCGGGAACCTCGGGCCAGTCTGCTTTGGCATGACGGAGAAGAACGATTCTGCGTGGCACATCGACGCTCATCTCCCCAGCTTCGCACGAAACGAGCCAGTCAGCCCGGGTGTTGACGACGCTCCGGTCACCCGGCGAAGGTCTGCCGCAGCTGCTCGACGAGCTGCCCGACGGCCTGCGTGGCGGCCCACTCACCGCCCGTCGCCTCCCCGGCGCCGCTGCCCACGGCGAGCAGCGCCAGAAGGCCGGCGAACGCGGCGAGCGACGGCAGCAGCGCCCACCAGGGCAGCGCGCGGACGGCCGGAGGGGTGGGGGTGTGGGTTCGGGCACTCATCGTCAACGCCTCCGTCGCCTCGCTGTCCGCGTCAGGCCTGTCGTCCTGGGGACAACGCTAGGTCGCGCGGCGGCGGCCGCCCATCAGGCTTCCCACCCATCCGCCCCTGAACCGGGCCCCCTAGGGGAGGGTGGGGCAGGCCCCACCCTGTCGCGGCGAGGCGGCCCGGAGGCGAGGTCCGCGTCAGGGCGCGAAGATGGTGGCGATCACTCCGATCACCACGGAGATTCCGAGCATGGCGCCGAAGACGAGCAGCAGCTTGCGCTGACCGCCCGAGGGATTGGGTTCGAGCACTGGCATGGGTTCAGTGTCGCACCGCGGCGTCGTCCTCCACACAGCGGTCCCGGCCCGCGACGACACCGACGGCCATCTGCACGACGACCAGGCCGGCCATCATCGTCAGCGGCGCCCGCCAGCCGCCGAACGCGTCGTGGAGCACGCCGACCAGTAGCGGCCCCGGGACGGACAGCAGGTAGCCGGTGCCCTGGACGAAGCCGGAGAGCTTGATGACCCCGGCGTGGGTACGGGCCCGCATGCCGATCATCGTCAGGACCAGGGGGAAGGCGCAGTTGGCGACGCCCAGGAGCAGCGCCCACGCCCACGCGCCGGCCGCCGGCGCGAACAGCAGTCCCAGGTAGCCGGCGAGTCCGCTCAGGCCGAGCACGGCCACCAGCGGCCCCTGGTGGCCGAGGCGGGCGGCGACGCGGGGCAGGACAAAGGAGAGCGGGACGCCCATGCCCATGGTGACCGCCAGCAGCACGCCCGCGGTGGTCGCCGGGACACCGGCGTCGCGGAGGATCTGCGGCAGCCAGCCGAGCACCACGTAGGCGCCGGTCGCCTGGAGGCCGAAGAAGACGCCGAGCGCCCAGGCGGTGCGGGAGCGGGTGATGCGCAGTTCGGCGGCCGGCGTCTCGCCGGTCGGGGCGCCGGGCCCGACGGGTGCCGACTCGACGGAGGCGGACCCGGCGGGCGCGGACGTCCGCGCCCGCTCGGTGGCCCGGTGGCGCAGCAGGACGGCCGTCCAGGGCAGCAGCGCGAGCAGGGCGAGGCCGGCCCACATGCCGAGGCCGAACCGCCAGTCGGCGCCCAGGGCCCGCACGACGGGCACGGTCAGCGCCGCCGCGGCGGCGGTGCCCAGCGCGAGCGCCATGGAGTACAGGCCGGTCATGGTGCCGACGCGGTCGGGGAACCAGCGCTTGACCAGTACCGGCATGAGCACGTTGCCGACCGCTATGCCGCCGAGCGCGAGCGCGCTGGTGGCCAGGAAGGCCGCCGTTCCGCCGGCGAGCGGGCGCAGCAGCAGGCCGAGGGCGAGGACCAGCATGGCGCCGGCGACCACCGCGGTCGGTCCGAAGCGCCTGGCGAGGCGGGGTGCGAGGCCGCCGAAGAGCGCGAAGCACAGGGCGGGCGCGGAGGTGAGCAGGCCGGCGACGGTGCCGCTCATGCCGAGCCCGGCGCGGACCTCCTCCAGCAGCGGGCCGAGCCCGGCGACCGCCGGACGGAGGTTCAGCGCGGTGAGGACAAGACCGGCGGCGACGAGGAGGGCGGTGGTACGACCCGCTCCCGAGCGGCCCGCTTCCGTGCGGTCCGCTCCCTCGCTGGGTCCCCCCGGGCCGGTCGCGGTGGTGTCCGTCGTGCGTTCTGCGAGCCGGTCGTCCTTACCCATGCCGCCCATCATAGAATCATGGGATGAATACACGCCAACGAGTCCCGCTCCCGGTGGGCGGGACACGGAGAGCCGGGGAGTCCGCATGCCGTTGACCTCGCCGCGTCGCACGGCGCTCTCCGCGCAGGTGATCGACGAGCTGCGGCGCCAGATCACCTCCGGCGCCTGGCCGGTCGGCTCCCGCATCCCGACCGAGCCCGAGCTGGTCGAGCAGCTGGGGGTGGCCCGCAACACCGTGCGGGAGGCGGTCCGCGCCCTCGCCCACAACGGGCTGCTGGACATCCGCCAGGGGTCGGGCACCTTCGTGGCCGCCACCAGCGAACTCGCCGGGGTGATGCAGCGCCGCTTCGCGGACGCCGCGACCCGGGACGTCGCGGAGCTGCGGTCCACGCTGGAGGCGGAGGGCGCGCGGCTGGCCGCCCGCCGCCGCACGGCCGAGGACGTCGCACGGCTGGAGGCACTGCTGGAGCGCCGGGAGGCCGCCTGGGGCTCCGGGGACGTGGGCCGCTTCGTGGAGGCGGACGCGACGCTGCACCTGGCGGTCGTCGAGGCCTCGCACAACGAGGTGCTGACCGCCCTCTACGCCGACCTCGGTGCCGTCGTGCGGGACTTCCTGCGCTCGGACGTCGGCGACGAACTGCGTCCCGAGGAGCACCTGGACCACTCGCGGATGCTCACCGCGATCCGGGACCGGGACGAGGTGGCAGCGGCCGCCGAGGCCGCCTCGCACGCCTGGCACTGCCGCGGCACGTCCGGGCCCGGGTGAGCGTGGGCCCGGCCTGGGTTCAAAGGGAGGAAGGGCGAGGGCCCGCCGTACCGGAAGCGGTACGGCGGGCCCTCGCCTTCAGAACGGGTGCCCTGAGAACGGCTGACGGGCTCAGGCGCCCATCATGTGCACGCCGCCGTCGACGTGCACGATCTCGCCGGTCGTCTTCGGGAACCAGTCCGACAGCAGCGCGACGACACCGCGCGCGGCCGGCTCCGGGTCGTTCAGCTCCCAGCCGATGGGCGCGCGGGTGTTCCACACGTCGGCCAGTTCCTCGAAGCCGGGGATCGACTTGGCGGCCATCGACTTGATCGGGCCGGCCGAGATCAGGTTGCAGCGGATGTTCTGCGGGCCGAGGTCCCGGGCCAGGTAGCGGGAGGTGGATTCCAGCGCGGCCTTCGCCACGCCCATCCAGTCGTACTTGGGCCAGGCCACCTGGGCGTCGAAGTCCATGCCGACGACCGAGCCGCCGCGCTGCTGAAGCAGCGGGAGCAGGGCCATGGTCAGCGACTTGAGCGAGTAGGCGGAGACCTCGACCGCGGTGGCGACCGACTCCCACTCGGTGTTGAGGAAGTTGCCGCCGAGGGCGTCCTGCGGCGCGAAGCCGATGGAGTGCACGACGCCGTCCAGGCCGACGCCCTCACCCAGGTGCTCGGAGACCCGGTCGGCGAGCGTGGCCAGGTGCTCCTTGTTCTGCACGTCCAGCTCGATGACCGGCGCCTCCTTGGGGAGCCGCTTGGCGATGCGCTGGACGAGGCTGAGCCGGCCGAAGCCGGTCAGCACGACCTCCGCGCCCTCCTCCTGGGCCAGTCGGGCCACGTGGAAGGCGATCGACGCGTCGGTGAGCACCCCGGTGACGAGGATGCGCTTGCCTGCGAGAAGTCCACTCATGGTGTCAGTGCCCCATGCCCAATCCGCCGTCAACCGGAATGACGGCTCCAGTGATGTAAGCGGCATCGTCCGATACCAGGAATCGCACCGAGGCGGCGACCTCCTCGGGCTGCGCGTAGCGGCCGAGCGGCACCTGGCCGACGATCTTCCCGCGCTGCTCGTCGGTGAGCGCGCGGGTCATGTCGGTGTCGACGAAGCCCGGTGCGAGCACGTTGCAGGTGATGTTGCGGGAGCCCAGTTCACGCGCGACGGATCGGGCGAAGCCCACAAGACCGGCCTTGGAGGCGGCGTAGTTCGCCTGACCCGCCGAGCCGAGCAGGCCGACCACCGAGGAGATCAGCACGATCCGGCCCTTGCGGGCCCGCAGCATGCCCTTGGTCGCCCGCTTGACGACCCGGAAGGTGCCGGTGAGGTTGGTCTCCAGCACCGAGCTGAAGTCCTCCTCGGACATCCGGAGCAGCAACTGGTCGCGGGTGACGCCGGCGTTGGCGACGAGCACCTCGACCGGGCCCTGCTTCTCCTCGATCTCCTTGTACGCCTGCTCCACCTGCTCGGGGTCGGTGATGTCGCACTTCACCGCGAGGAAGCCGGCCGGCGGTTCGCCGGACCGGTAGGTGATCGCCACCTGGTCCCCCGCGTCGGCCAGGGCCCGGGCGATGGCCAGACCGATTCCACGGTTGCCGCCGGTGACAAGTACGGAGCGGCTCAAGAGAGACCACCTTCTCTGCTGTCGGTCTGTGTCTTCACGTCGGTTCGGTCGAACTGTCGGTCCAATACCGCACCCAAGAAACTATCGGTACCGGGCCGCTTCCCGGGACTCGACCACCGACAGGGGGTTCGACGGCCTCCTGTCGGGTCCCTACAGTCGCGGCGCCGGATATCGCGGGCGCCGCCGTGCGCGACAGGGCATGATCGGTTGCCGACCATGGGAGGAAGAGTGTCCCGAGACATTGACCAGACCTTCACGGCGCTACCGCTGCGGGCGCTGGCGGACGCCGCGCTCGCCCGGGCCAGAGCGCTCGGCGCCGAGCACGCCGACTTCCGGTTCGAACGGGTGCGGAACGCGTCCGTTCGGCTGCGTGACGCCCGGCTGACGGGCTCGCACGACGCCACGGAGACCGGTTACGCGGTGCGTGTCGTCCACGACGGGGCCTGGGGGTTCGCCGCCGGTGTCGACATGTCGATGGACGCCGCTGCCCGGGTGGCCGGGCAGGCCGTCGCGATGGCGAAGCTGTCGGCGAAGGTGATCCGCGCGGCAGGCGGCACCGACCGGGTGGAGCTGGCCGACGAGCCGGTGCACGGCGAGCGCACCTGGATCTCGGCGTACGAGGTGAACCCCTTCGACGTGCCGGAGGAGGACCGCGTCGGGCGGCTCGCCGAGTGGAGCTCCCAGCTGCTGGCGGCGGACGGCGTGGACCACGTGGACGCCACGCTGATGGCCGTGCAGGAGAACAAGTTCTACGCGGACACCGCGGGCACGGTGACCACCCAGCAGCGGGTGCGGCTGCATCCGGAGCTGACCGCCGTCGCGGTGGCCGACTCCGGCGCCTTCGACTCCATGCGGACCCTGGCCCCGCCGGCCGGCCGGGGCTGGGAGTACCTGGACGGCACGGGCTGGGACTGGGACGCCGAACTCGCGGAGATCCCGGAGCTGCTGGCGGAGAAACTCGCCGCGCCGAGTGTCACGCCCGGCCGCTACGACCTGGTCGTCGACCCGTCGAACCTGTGGCTGACCATCCACGAGTCCATCGGCCACGCCACCGAGTTGGACCGGGCGCTCGGCTACGAGGCGGCCTACGCGGGCACGTCGTTCGCCACCTTCGACAAGCTCGGCGAGCTGGCCTACGGCTCGAAGCTGATGAACGTGACCGGGGACCGCACCGCCGAGCACGGGCTGGCCACCATCGGGTACGACGACGAGGGCGTGGCCGCGCAGTCCTGGGACCTGGTCCGGGAGGGCACCCTGGTCGGCTTCCAACTGGACCGGCGGATGGCCCGGTTGACCGGGCTCGGCAGGTCCAACGGCTGCGCGTTCGCCGAGTCCGCCGGGCACGTCCCGGTGCAGCGGATGGCCAACGTCTCGCTGAAGCCGGCGACCGGCGGGCCCAGCACCGAGGAGCTGATCTCCGGCGTGGAGCACGGCCTGTACGTCGTCGGCGACCGCTCGTGGTCGATCGACATGCAGCGCTACAACTTCCAGTTCACCGCGCAGCGCTTCTACCGCATCGAGGGCGGGCGGCTGGCCGGGCAGGTCAGGGACGCCGCCTACCAGGCGACCACCACCGACTTCTGGGGCTCGATGGAGGGAGTCGGCGGCGAGGGCACCTACGTGCTCGGCGGCACCTTCCGCTGCGGCAAGGCCCAGCCCGGGCAGGCCGCGTCCGTCTCGCACGGCTGCCCCTCGGCGCTGTTCCGCGGCGTCAACATCCTCAACACCACCCAGGAGGCCGGTCGATGACCCGCACCGCACGGACCACCGCACCGCACGAACTGGTCGAGCGGGCCCTGGAGCTGAGCCGGGCGGACGGCTGCGTGGTCATCGCCGACGAGAGCTCCTCCGCCAACCTGCGCTGGGCCGGGAACACCCTGACCACCAACGGCGTCACCCGGGGCCGGACCGTGACCGTGATCGCCACCGTGGACGGCGTCCAGGGCACCGCCTCGGGCGTCGTGGCGCGCTCGGGTTCCGACGCCACCGACCTGGAGCCGCTGGTGCGGGCGGCCGAGGAGGCGGCCCGCCGGGCCGGTCCCGCCGAGGACGCGCGGGAGCTGGTCTCCGGCGGCCCGCCGTCCGACGACTTCACCGCGCCGCCGGCCGAGACCTCCTCGGCGGTCTTCGAGACGTTCGCGCCCGCGCTGGGCGAGTCGTTCGCCCAGGCCGGCGCGGAGGGGCGGGAGCTGTACGGCTTCGCCCACCACGAGGTGGTCTCCAGCTACCTGGGCACCTCCACCGGCCTGCGGCTGCGGCACGACCAGCCGACCGGCACGGTGGAACTCAACGCCAAGAGCCCCGACCACACCCGCTCGGCCTGGGCCGGTCACGCCACCCGCGACTTCTCCGACGTCGACCCGGCCGCGCTCGACGCCGAGCTGGCCCGGCGGCTGGCCTGGGCGAACCGGCGCGTGGAGCTGCCCGCCGGACGGTACGAGACGCTGCTGCCGCCCACCGCCGTCGCCGACCTCATGATCTACCAGATGTGGTCGGCGAGCGCCCGGGACGCCGCCGAGGGCCGGACCGTCTTCAGCGCGCCCGGTGGCGGCACCCGGATCGGCGAGAAGGTGGCGCGGCTGCCGCTGACGCTGCGAGGCGCGCCGACGGCCGACGGGCTCGGCTGCGCGCCGTTTGTGCTCGCGCACTCCTCCGGCGACGACCTCTCGGTGTTCGACAACGGGCTGCCGCTGGAGGACACCGAGTGGATGTCCGAGGGCACGCTGGCCCGGCTGGTCGGCTCGCGGCACTCCGCCGAGCTGACCGGGCTGCCGGCCGCCCCCATGGTGGACAACCTGATCCTGGACGGCGGCGGTGAGCAGTCGCTGGAGGAGATGGTCGCCGGCACCGAGCGCGGACTGCTGCTGACCTGCCTGTGGTACATCCGGGAGGTCGACCCGGCCACCCTGCTGCTGACCGGTCTGACCCGGGACGGCGTGTACCTGGTGGAGGGCGGCGAGGTGGTCGGCGCGGTGAACAACTTCCGCTTCAACGAGTCCCCGGTCGACCTGCTGGCCCGGGCCGAGGAGGCGGGGCGGACCGAGCGCTGCCTGCCGCGGGAGTGGTCGGACTACTTCACCAGGGCCGCGATGCCCGCGCTGCGGGTGCCGGACTTCAACATGAGCTCCGTCAGCCCCGGGGTGTGAGCCGGCCCCGTAGACTCGGCCTGTCAACCAGCGGTCCGGCCCCCGCCAGCGGCGGGGTGCCGGGCCGCCGGCCGGCTCCCGATCACGTCCCGACGACCCTCCACAGGAACGCCACGATGACACGCCTCGGCGACTCCGTCGCACGCGCCAGTGAGCTGCTGGCGCAGGACCTCTCCTCCGACTCCGCGGTCGAGCGACTGCTGACCGAGACCCGGGCGAGGCGCTATCTCGACCTGACGGACCTGTCACCACGGGAGCAGGCCGAACTGATCGCCTCCCGCGCGGTGGAGGTGTTGCCGGGGCCGGAGAAGCTGGCCGCGCGGATCGAGGAGCGGACGGCCTCGGGCCGGGGCCTGTCGGTGAAACTCGGGGTCGACCCGACCGCGCAGGACATGCACCTCGGCCACGCCGTCCCGGTGATCATCCTGAGCCGGCTCCAGCGGATGGGCCACGACGTCACCCTGCTGATCGGCGACTTCACCGCCAAGATCGGCGACCCGTCAGGGCGCACCGCCGAGCGCCCGCCGCTGACCGACGACGACATCCGGCGCAACCTGGCCGGCTACCGCGACCAGGTGCGGCCGTTCGTCGACTTCGACCGGATCAGCTTCCGGGAGAACAGCGAGTGGCTGGCGCCCTACACCTTCCCCGAGCTGCTGACGCTCATGGCCCAGGTGCCGGTCTCCCAGCTGCTGCAGCGCGAGGACTTCCGCAACCGGCTCGCGGCGGGCTCCGGGCTGACGATGTCCGAGCTGCTCTACCCGATCGCGCAGGCGCTGGACTCGGTCGCGCTGGAGTGCGACGTCGAGCTCGGCGGCGCCGACCAGCTGCTCAACCTCCAGATGGGCAGGCGGCTGATGGAGCTGCGCGGGCAGCGGCCGCAGCTGGTGGTCACCATGCCGCTGATCGAGGGCACGGACGGCACCGGCGCGAAGATGTCCAAGTCCAAGGGCAACTACGTGGGTCTTGCCGCCACGGCGGAGGACGTCTTCGGCAAGATCATGTCGGTGCCGGACCGGCTGATCGAGCCCTACCTGAAGGCATGGACCGAGTGGAGCGACCGCGAGGTCGGTCTGGCGCTCGCCCGGGTCTCCGACGGCTCGCTGCACCCGATGGACCTCAAGAAGGTGCTCGCGGGTGAGGTCGTCGCTGCCATGTACGACGTGCCCACGGCCATGAAGGCCAGGGCCGGCTTCACCGCGCAGTTCTCGAAGAAGTCCTTCGCCGACGTCGACACGCTGCCGACGCTGGACGCCGCCGAGCTGGGCGGCGAGGGCATCGCGGCGCTGCTGGCCCGGGAGCTGGAGTTCGTGCCGAGCGCGTCGGCGGCACGCCGGCTCGCCAAGCAGAACGCCCTGCGTCTGGTCGTCGAGGCGGCGGACGGCCAGCACACGATCGTGCTGGCGGAGAGCGAGGCGCTGCGCCCGCTCGCCGAGGTCGTACGCGAGAAGCTCGCCGAGGCGGGCGCCGGCGGCACGGTCTACCTCAAGGCCGGACGGAAGATCGCCGAGGTCCGCGGGCTGTAGCGCGCGGAGCTCCCACGACAGGGCGGGGCCCGGTCGGCACGTGCGCGTGTGCCGGCCGGGCCCCGTCGTTCCGTGCACCGCCACCGTTCCGTGCACCGGGGGGCGGGTCAGGGTTGTCTGCCGCGCATCGACGCGTACAGCGGGGTCCCGAGGCCGACGATCAGGATGGCACCGAGCAGCTGCAGCAGATGCCGGATCCAGTCGATGCCTCCCGTGTCGTCGACGCCGATCCAGGTCGCGACCGCGTTGCCGAGCAGCGAACCCAACATACCGAAGATGATCGTCAACCAGATCGGGATGTTCTGTCTGCCGGGCAGGATGGCCCGGGCGAGCACGCCCAGCACCAGACCGACGATGATGGCCCACAACCAGCTCATTTCGCCTCCTTGTCGTGCGCCAGGTGCGCATACCCCACGCTGCGGCGGTTCATGACCTGTCGCAGCGGTTGGTGCTCCGTTCGGGTGAGTCGAGGTATGTGCGGTCGTTTTCCGGCCCGGTGTCCGTTCGGCGGGGGTCGGAGCGTAACGTGGGACCCATCCGGTGGTCCGGTGGCGCACGGGGCACGCCGACCGCGCGACCGGGGTGGTTTCGGGTTGTGAGGTGTGATGCGGCTACGGCACGGGAAGCGCGACAGCGAGGTCTTCCGGATCACCGGCGCGAGGCCGGGTCTGGCGGAGGACGTACGGCGCCGTGAGCGGCGCTACGTGATCTCCATGCTCGTCCGCACCGTCGCGGTGATCCTGACGGTCTTCCTCTGGAACGTGCAGCGGCCGCTGGCCGTGGTCACCCTGGTGCTGGGCCTGACGCTGCCCTACATCGCCGTGGTCATCGCCAACGCCGGGCGCGAGAACTCCCCCGCGATCCCCTCCTCCCTGCTGCGCTCGGCCCCGCGTGAGGCGATCGGCCCAAGCAGCGGGTCGGCGGCGGACGACCGGCAGGCAGGCGGACGACCGGCGGACGACCGGCACGCGGACCACGGACGGCCGGACGACAGGCACCCGGACGACCGGCAGGCGGGCGACGGGCACCCGGACGACCGGCAGGCGGGCGACGGGCACCCGGACGACCGGCAGGCGGGCGACGGGACGCGGGACGACGGGCCCTCGGCCGGGCGGTAGCAACCACTCCGCGCCGTCGCCGAGTTGATCCCCCGTCACACCACACCACCGGGCCGCCGTCTCGGGAAAATACCTGCCGCCAATCGCGGCGATCCAGTGCACCTTCGGGGGGCCGCCGTGCCATACTTCCTACGCGCTCCGTATCCCCCGTCGGAGCGACTGACCGACGCCGGGCAGCTCCCCCCGTGGCTGCCCGGCGTCGTTGTGCGCGCGCGGCGTGCTTGGATGGGACGGTGACGACCGAGGACGCGCCGATCTGTTCCGCCAAGGGCTGCCGGGCGCCCGCCGTGTGGGTGCTGGCCTGGAACAACCCGAAACTGCACACCCCCGAGCGCCGCAAGACGTGGCTGGCGTGCGAGGAGCACCGCGAGCACCTGTCGCAGTTCCTGGGGATCCGTGGCTTCCTGAAGGACGTCGTGGCGCTGCGGGAGTGGGACGACTCAGCCGCCGATGGCTGACATGGGCCGGTCGGGCTGGACGAACGAGGGGTCGTCGATGCCGGCGCCGGCCTTCTTGCCCCACATCGCCGTCCGCCACAGGGCGGCGATGTGCTCGTCGGTGGCTCCGGAGCGCAGCGCGCCGCGGAGGTCGGACTCCTCGGTGGCGAACAGGCAGGTGCGGACCTGGCCGTCGGCGGTGAGCCGGGTGCGGTCGCAGGCGCGGCAGAACGGCCTGGTCACCGAGGCGATGACACCCACCCGGTGCGGCCCGCCGTCGACCAGCCAGCGCTCGGCGGGGGCCGAGCCACGGGCCTGCTCGCCCTCCTCGGCGAGGGTGAAGCGGGTGCGCAGCGAGGTCAGGATGTCACCGGCGGTTATCATGCCGTCGCGCTGCCAGCCGTGCTGGGCGTCCAGCGGCATCTGCTCGATGAACCGCAGCTCGTACTCGTTCTCCATGGCCCAGGCGAGCAGGTCCGGCGCCTCCGCGTCGTTCATGCCGGGCATCAGGACGGCGTTGATCTTCACCGGGCGCAGGCCGGCCTCGCGGGCGGCAGCGAGGCCACGGAGCACGTCGGCGTGGCGCTTGCGGCGGGTGAGCCGCTGGAACACCTCGGGGTCGAGGGTGTCGAGTGAGACGTTGACCCGGTCGAGGCCGGCCTCCCGGAGGGCTTCCGCCGTGCGTTCGAGGCCGATGCCGTTGGTGGTCAGCGAGAGCTTCGGCCTCGGTTCGAGGGCCGCGCAGGCGGCCACGATGCCCACCAGCCCGGGGCGCAGCAGCGGCTCACCGCCGGTGAACCGGACCTCGGTCACGCCCAGTTCGCGCACCGAGATATCCACCAGCCGGACGATCTCCTCGTCGGTGAGGAGATCGGGCTTGGCGAGCCACTGGAGGCCCTCCTCGGGCATGCAGTAGGTGCAGCGCAGGTTGCAGCGGTCGGTCAGCGACACCCGCAGATCGGTGGCCGTCCGGCCGTAGGAGTCGAGCAGCATGGCGCGGCACACCTCTCCGACGTAGGGCCTCTTACTCCGCAGCGTACGCGACCGCACCCACATTCAACAGACAGTTGAAGTCATCACGCGGTCACTCAGCGTCTCCTTTTGATCTCGATCCACCCGAAATCTTGTTTGGGCGTCGTCCTCACCGATACGTTCCAGCGGGCCGCCCGCGAACGACCAACTCCGTTATTCGGACGGGCGGTTGATGACCAGTGTGTGCACCCAAGAGGAGTTCTACATGGCTTTGAGACCCCTGTCCGGAAAACGGCGAAGCGTCGTGTTCTCCGCCGGTCTCGCCCTGACCGTCTCGCTCGGACTGCTGCCCGGGGCCAGCGCCGCCGCCAAGGACCAGCCGGCCGTCGCCGACGGTCCGAAGCTGTCGTACGTGGTCAACACGGCCCCCGACAGGAAGTCCGTCCGCCGGGCCGAGGACGCCGTCCGCCGCGCCGGCGGCACGGTGGTCACCTCCTACCGCGAGATCGGCGTTGTCATCGCCCACTCGCGCAACTCCGGCTTCGGTGACCGGATGCGCGCGACCCCGGGGGTCGACTCGGCCGGCGCCACCCGTACCGCGCCGATCGAGACCGCCACCACCACCGACGTCGGGAAGCCCGAGTACGTCGACGTCAAGAAGCTGGCCAAGGCGAAGTCGAGCCTGGGCGCCCGCGGCGACCAGCTCAACGAGGAGCCGCTGGAGTCCCTCCAGTGGGCCCTGCCGCAGATCAACGCCGACAAGGCGCACGCGATCAGCCAGGGCAGCCGGGACGTCACCGTCGCCGTCATCGACACCGGCGTGGACGACACCCACCCGGACCTGGCGCCGAACTTCTCCGCCAAGCAGTCGGCGAACTGCGTCGGCGGCGTCGCCGACACCTCGCGCGGCGCCTGGCGCCCCTACCCGGACGGCAGCTACCACGGCACCCACGTCGCGGGCATCGTGGCCGCCGCCCGCAACGGCGTGGGCATCGCCGGCGCGGCCCCCGGCGTGCAGGTCTCCTCGATCAAGGTGAGCGAGCCGGGCGAGGGCTTCTTCTACACCGAGGCTGTTGTCTGCGCCTTCATGTTCGCCAGCAAGAAGGGCGTGGAGATCACCAACAACAGCTACTACATCGACCCGTGGCTGTTCACCTGCACCAACGACCCGGACCAGAAGGCACTCGTCGACTCCGTCAGCCGCGCCATCAACTACAGCCGGGGCAAGGGCACCGCGCACGTGACCTCCGCCGGCAACTCCTACACGGACCTGGCCGCCAGCGAGGTCACCGACCGCACCAGCCCCAACGACTCCACCCCGGTCGAGCGGAAGATCAACCCGCGGATCTGCCCGGACATGCCGACCCAGCTGCCCGGCGTCATCTCGGTCTCCGCGACGGGCTCGCACAAGCTGAAGTCGTACTACAGCAACTACGGCACCGGCCAGATCGACGTGGCCGCGCCGGGCGGTGACGCCCGCTACCAGCTGCCGCCGGCGCCGGGCAAGCACGGCGGCGTGCTGTCCACCATGCCGGACGGCGAGTACGCCTTCCTCCAGGGCACCTCGATGGCCGGCCCGTACGTCGCCGGCGTCGCCGCGCTCATCAAGAGCAAGGACCCGAAGGTCAGCCCGCAGGAGCTGGCCTGGCGGCTGAAGGCCCAGGCGATGAGCACTCCGTGCCCGGACGAGCCGTACGACCCGAGCGGCACCGGCCAGTTCGCCGCGCAGTGCACCGGAACCGAGCACGTGAACAACTTCTACGGCTACGGCATCGTCGACGCCCTGGCGGCGGTCCGGCGCTGACAACCGGCCCGACCTTGACGACCGGGCCGACGGCACACCCCCCGCCGTCGACCGTTCCGAGGTGACACACGAGGGCGCCGGACGACAACCGTCCGGCGCCCTCCGCCGTTCCGTGCGTGGACCGTCCGCCGCCGGCGCTACGGCGCGCCGGCGGCGGGAACGTCCCGCCGGAGACCCTCCCGCTCGGCGCCGTCCTCCCCCGGGCCGTTCTCCCCCGGGCCTTCCTCCCCACGGCCGTTCTCCGCGGTGGCGGCCGTTCCGTCCTTCGGCTGCCAGCCGGGACCGCGCAGCACCCGGCCGAAGCGCTCCGGCCAGTCCTTGGCCGCCCGCAGGTCCCGGCCGATCGCCACGTACTCATGGGTGGCGACGCGCAGCGGGTTGTAGGTGTGGATGTTCTTCGTCAGCCCGTAGACGGGCCGTTCGGTCTCCGGCGTGAACGTGCCGAACATCCGGTCCCAGACGATCAGGATGCCGCCGAAGTTGCGGTCCAGGTAGCCGCCCTGGGAGGCGTGGTGGACCCGGTGGTGCGAGGCGGTGTTGAAGACGTACTCGATCGGCGCGGGCAGCTTGCCGACGCGCTCGGTGTGGATCCAGAACTGGTAGACGAGGTTGACCGAGGAGCAGAACGCGAGCGCGGCGGGGTGTACGCCGAGCGCGATCATCGGCAGGTAGAACGGCCAGACCGTCCACGTCGTCCACGGCTGGCGCAGCGCGGTGGTGAAGTTGAACTTCTCGCTCGAGTGGTGCACCACGTGGCAGGCCCACAGGACCCGGACGACGTGGTGCCCGCGGTGCGACCAGTAGTAGAAGAAGTCCTGGACGAGCAGCATCAGCGGGATCGTCCACCACACCACCGGCACCTCAAGAGGCGTCAGTTCGTAGACCGCCACGTAGACGGCGACGATGGGGATCTTCCACAGCGCGTCGAAGACGAGGCTGCCGAGACCCATCGTGAGGCTGGTGGCCGCGTCCTTGGCCTCGTACCCGGCGGCCTCCTCGTCCCGGTGGATCCGGTGGCTGACCATCTCCAGGACGGTCAGCACGAGAAAGGCGGGTATGGACCACAACACGACGTCGGGAAGCGCAGTCGGCATAACCGCACGGTAGAAGCAGTTCCGCCCGGGGACCAGAGGGAGTTACCGACAAGTATGCGAGAAGCCGCGTCAGCAGCGCCGACTCGCCGCCTTGCGTGCGACAACCGCACAAAGAAGGCTTCCGCACTCCTTTGGCAGGTTTTGCCCGATTCAGGCACTACTCGTCCCGCGCATCGGCCTCCTGACGGCCCGTCGGAACCCCTCCCGTTCGGAGCGCGGCGGCACACCGCCGGTTCGGATCCTGTCAGTGACGGCCCGTATCCTCTGTGACCATGCTCGAAGACCAGACGGCCGCCGCCCCGCACATCCCCGCGCAGCAGCACGCCGCCGACCGGTCCTGGCCGTCCGAGTACCCGGACGGATACGCCGTCGTGGACGTCGAGACGACGGGCCTGGCGCGGGACGACCGCATAGTCTCCGCGGCCGTCTACCAACTCGACCGCCACGGCGAGGTCCAGGACCACTGGTACAGCCCGGTCAACCCGCAGCGCGACCCGGGTCCGGTGTGGATCCACGGCCTCACCGCCGACGTGCTCGCCGACGCGCCACTGTTCACCGACATCGCCGACGAGTTCGCGCGGCGACTGGCCGACCGGGTCCTGGTCGCCCACAACGCCGTCTTCGACTGGACGATGATCTCCCGCGAGTACGCCAGGGCGCGCGGCGCCGCCCCGGTACGGCAGCGGCTGTGCACCATCGCGCTCGCCAAGGAGCTGGCGCTGCCGCTGCCCAACCACAAGCTGGAGTCGCTGGCCGCGCACTACGGCGTCCAACAGCGGCAGGCGCACCACGCGCTGGATGACGCCCGGGTGCTCGCCGAGGCGTTCCGGCCCAGTCTCCGGCTGGCCGCCAGTTCCGGGCTGCGGCTGCCGCTGCTGGCCTGCCAGCCGCTCACCGAGTGGTCGGACCGCCCCGCCCCGGCCGGCCGGCGGACCGGCGGGTACGCCCCCCGGAGCTGGCGCCCGGCCAGGCCGCGCC